>JAKDIK010000101.1 GCA_030450535.1 Propionibacteriaceae bacterium | reverse complement strand
TGATCACGCGCCGTTAGGGTGCTGGACGTGGAGGACGCGACCCGAGCCAGGATCACGGGTCACTGGACGATGCGGTTCGGGACGCCGGTGCCCGGGCTCGTGCCCGTGACGCTCGCGTCCACCGGACGGTACGCCGACGCCGCGCTCGTGCTGCTCCTCGGCGGCCAGGCCTGGGTGGACGCGCCGGTGGTGCACCTGGACGCCGTGAGCGCGCTCGTCCGCGGGCGGACGCCGGACGCCCTGGGTGACCCCGAGTTGTGGGCAGGGATGGCAGACGGTCCCGTGCGTGGGCCAGCCGACCACTACTGGGCCGATCACACCACCGACCTGCCGCCGGGAGCGGGACCGGTCGAGCCCGGGCGGCTGGTCGAGCTGCGTGCGGCGGTGACGGCGCAGGAGTGGGCCGAGGCCGGCTTCGACACAGCGGGCGGCGACGCCTTCGGCATCGAGGAGGACGGCCGCCTCGTCGCGGCCGCCGTGGTCAACCCCCTGTGGGGCTGGCGGGCAGACGTGGGCGTCCTCGTCGCCCCCGGCGCGAGGGGTCGAGGGCTCGGCGCCACCGTGGCGGCGGCCGCGCTGGCGTCCGGCGTGGCCCAGTCGGGCTTCGCGGTGTTCCGCGCCGCCCTCGCCAACGACGCCTCGCAGGGGCTCGCGCGGCGCCTGGGCCTCGAACGCCACGGCGTCAACCTGCTGGTCCCGCTCGCCGCGGCGTGACGCCCGGCCGGCGTCCGCTCACGCCGTGGCGTCGGATCCCTGCTCGATCCAGCGCTGGACGACGGCGGTGTCCAGATCGCCCAGGCCGGCGTCCGTCAGGCCCCCGAACACCGAGCGGAGCGGCTCGGTGAGCAGCGTGGCGACGCCGGCATCCGCAGCCACCTCGGCGAACGCCCGCAGGTCCTTGACCAGGAACTTCGCCGCGCCCGAGGGGGAGTGGTCGTGCTCGGCGAACCGGCGCGCCTTGACCGCCATGATCCGGCTGCCTGCGTAGCCGCCGCCCAGCAGGTCGAACAGCCCCGCCACGTCCAGGCCCGCGCGTTCGGCCACCACCGCTGCCTCGGCGTTGGCCACCACGGTGGCCGCCACGATGAGTTGGTTGCACGCCTTGGCGACCTGCCCGGAGCCGAGCGGGCCGAGACGGACGGCCCGGCCGGTGGCCGACAACACGTCGACGACGAGGGCCGCCGCCGGGTCCGGGCCGCCGACCATCACCGACAGCGTCCCCGCCTCGGCCCCCTCGGCACCGCCGCTCACGGGGGCGTCCACCACGCTGACCAACCCGTCGGAGGCCGCGTCCGCCTCGGCGCCGAGCGCGCGCACCTCCTCGGCTCCGCAGGTCGAGCTGACCGCGAGGACCAGCGGCGCGCCGACGCCGGCGAGCAGGCCGTCCGCGCCGTGCATCAGCGCGCGGATGTCCCCGATGGTCGGCACAACGAACACGACCAGATCGCACTGCCGCGCGAGGTCGGCGGGCGTGTTCGCCCAGCGGGCACCCGCGGCCAGCAGGTCGGAAACCCGGCCGCGCGTCCGGGTGTGCAGCACCACCTCGCCGGGCCGCGCCGCCAGGACGTGGCGCGCCATGGGGTGGCCCATGGTGCCGAGCCCGATGAAGCCGATCGTGGTCATGGTCAGGTCCTCCTCGCCCGCGGCCCGCCGGTGGGTTCTGGGGCAGGCAACACGCTAGCGCCCCACCCCGTTGCGTTCAATCTATTGACCAACGTTCATCCCTGTGTCTATGCTCGTGCCCAACGGACGCGCGGGTGCGTCACCGAACACAGGAGTTCCTCACGATGACCGAGACCACCAACCAACCCGGGGGCATGTCGGACAAGGAGTACGCGGACAACCTGCGCCGCGCGACGCTCGCCTCGTCCATCGGGTCGGCGCTGGAGTACTACGACTTCGCCCTGTACGGCCTGGCCGCAGCCCTCATCTTCGGCCAGCTCTTCTTCCCGGCGCTGGGAGCCAACGCCGGCCTCATCGCATCGTTCGCCACGCTGGCGGTGGGCTTCCTCGCCCGCCCGATCGGCGGACTGTTCTTCGGCGTCCTCGGCGACAAGATCGGACGCAAGTGGGTGCTCATGGTCACGATCGCTCTCATGGGCGGGGCGTCCACCCTCATCGGCGCCCTTCCGACGGCCGACCAGCTCGGCAACGCCGGCTGGGTCGCGCCGGTGCTGCTCGTCGTGCTCCGCCTCGCCCAGGGCCTCGGTGCCGGCGCCGAACAGGCCGGGGCGACCGTCCTCATGGCGGAGTACTCCCCGCGCAAGCGGCGGGGGTTCTTCTCGGCGCTGCCGTTCGTCGGCATCATGCTCGGCACGTTGCTCGCGTCCCTGGTGTTCTGGGCCATCACCCTGGCGCCCGATGAGGTGCTCTTCGGTTGGCTGTGGCGAATCCCGTTCCTCATCTCGTTCCTGCTGATCATCGTGGCGGTCTACATCCGCTCCCGGCTGCGGGAGACGCCGGCCTACATCGAGCTCGAGAAGTCCGAGCAGGTCGCCGACCACCCGATGCGCGAGCTGTTCACGCACTCGCGGCGCAACGTGCTCCTGGGGATCGGTCTCCGCATGGCCGAGAACGGCGGCTCGTACATCTACTCCAACCTCGCGATCTCGTTCATGGTGCTGATGGGCGTGGACCGCTCGTACGGCCCCATCGCCGTGGCGTCGGCGTCGATCATCGGCCTGTTCACCATTCCGATCTCCGGCGCCCTCTCCGACCGGTTCGGCCGCCGCCTGGTCTACCGCGCCGGAGCGCTGTTCCTGCTGATCTGGGCCCTCCCGAGCTGGTACCTGATGAGCCTCGGCAACCCGATCCTCGGCATCGTCTGCGTCGCGCTCGCCATCGGTTTCGGCGTCAACGGCATGCTCGGCCCGCAGTGTGCGCACCTCCCCGAGCTGTTTGGCGCGCGGCATCGCTACATCGGCGTGGCGGTGTCGCGCGAGTTCTCCGCCATCCTGGCCGGCGGCCTCGGCCCGTTCCTCGGCGCCTGGCTGCTGCAGATCTCCAACAACGCCTGGTGGCCGGTCGGCATCTACGTCCTGGTCCTCTGCCTCATCACCTTCGCCTGCACCTTCCTCACCCCCGAGACCGTGCACCGCGACGTCACCTCCATCGAGGACGCCCATGAGGGCGAGGACCTCTTCGCCAACATGGCCTCCCAGCGATGAACCGGTTCGACCTCGCCGGACGCCTCGCGTTCGTCACCGGCTCCTCCCGCGGCCTGGGGCTCGCCCTCGCCACCGGGCTGGCGGACGCCGGCGCCCGGCTCGTCCTCCACGGTCGCGGCGGACCGGCCCTCGACGGGGCCGCCGCCTCGCTGGGCGACGCGGTCGCGGGCGTCGTCACCTGCGACGTGACGGATTCCGGCGCCGTCGCCGACGCGGTCGCCGGTCTGCTGGCCGACCACGGCACCCCGGACATCCTCGTCAACAACGCAGGGCTGCAGCGTCGCGCGCCGTTCACGGAGTTCGCCCCGGCCGACTGGGACGCCGTCATCGCCACCAACCTGTCGAGCGCCTTCTACGTCTCCCAGCCGATCGCCAGGGCGATGGCCGAGCGTGGCTCGGGCAAGATCGTGAACATCGCCTCGGTGCAGTCCAGGCTGGCGCGCCAGACGATCGCGCCCTATGGGGCGTCCAAGGGCGGCCTCGCCATGCTCACCCAGGGCATGGCGGCCGACCTGGCGCGCTTCAACATCCAGGTCAACGCCATCTCGCCGGGCTACTTCGCCACCGACATGAACGCCGCCCTGTGGGGCGATCCCGTCTTTGACGCCTGGGTGAAGGGCCGGACGCCGGCCCAGCGCTGGGGCCGCGTGGACGAGCTCGTGGGGGCCCTGGTTTTCCTCGCCTCGGACGCCAGCTCGTTCGTCTCCGGGCAGAACCTGTTCGTCGACGGCGGCATGACGGCGGTGGTGTGAGATGAGAATCGCCCGCATCGCCACGCCGACCGGGCCGCAGGCCGTCCTCGCCGAGGGCGACCGGTGGCTGGCCATCGACGATCCGTTCGCAGACCAGCCCATCCCCACCGGAGCGACATGGGCGCAGGAGGACGTCCGGCTGCTCGCTCCCGTGGAGCCGCGGGTGGTGCTCGGCATGCTGCACAACTCGGGCCCGGCCGACCGGGCCCTCGCGCCCCAGGCCTTCCTCAAGTCGGCCCGCACGGTCGTCGGCCCCGGCGCCGCGATCGTTGTCGATCCCCGCCGCGGTCAGGTGATGGCCGAGTGCGAACTCGCGCTCGTCGTCGGCCGTCCCTGCCGCAACGTGTCGGTGGCGGACGCCCCCGCGTTCGTGTGGGGCTGGACGATCGGCAACGACGTCACCGCGGTCGACCAGACCGCCGCCGACGAGACCCGGACCCAGGCCAAGAACGGTGACGGCTTCACCCCGCTGGGACCGTGGGTCGAGACCGACCTCGCCGCACTGGATGTCGCCCTCACCGCAGCCGTCGACGGGGTGGAGGCAGTGGCGTCCAGCACGGCGGCGCTGGCCTGGAATCCCTTCGAGGCGCTCAGCCACCTGAGCGGGCACCTTACGCTGGGGCCCGGTGACGTGATCCTCACCGGCGCCCCGGGCACCGCCTTCGCGATCACACCCGGTGTCGAGGCGACCTGCGCGGTGGCCGGCATCGGCGTCCTCAGCAATCCCGTTCACACCCTGGAGGTAACGCCATGACCACCGACCGTCTCAGCGTGTTCGTCTGCACTCCGCTCGAGCCGCGGCTCTGCGCGCTGGTGACCGAGCTGGAGCCCCGCATCGACCTCGTCGTCGATGCCGAACTGCTGCCCCCGATGCGCTGGCCCGGCGACCACGAGGGCGATCCGGAATTCACCCGGACGCCCGAGCAGCAGGAGCGCTTCGACACTCTCTGCGATGCCGCCGAGGCGCTCTACGGCATTCCCGATACCCGACCGGCGGCCCTCGCTCGCACGGTGCGGGCCAACCCGAAACTGCGGTGGGTCCACACGATGGCCGCGGGCGGCGGCTCGCAGGTCAAGGCCGCGGGGCTGAGCCCGGACGAGATGGCGGACGTCCAGTTCACCACCTCGGCGGGCGCGCACGGCGACACCCTGGCCGAGTTCGCGCTGTTCGGCGTGCTCGCCGGCGCCAAGGATCTGCCCCGGCTGCAGCGCCAGCAGCGCGACAGGATCTGGTCGACGCGCTGGGCCATGAAGCAGGTGTTCGAGATGACCGTGCTGGTCGTCGGCATGGGCCACATCGGACGCACGACCGCAGCACGCTTCGCCGCCCTGGGAGCCCGCGTCATCGGCGTGAACCGGTCGATCAAGGAGGTCGAAGGGGTCGAGCAGGTGTACCCGACCACCGAACTGGCGGCTGTCGTCGGGCAGGCGGACGCCATCATCAACACGCTGCCCCAGGCGTCCGACACCGACAAGCTGATCTCGGCGGAGGTCTTCGCGAACGTCAAGCCGGGTGCGATCTTCGCCAGCACCGGCCGTGGCACCTGCGTGGACGAGGACGCCCTCGTGACGGCCCTGGAGGACGGGCGCATCTCGTTCGCCGCGCTCGACGTCTTCGCCGTGGAGCCGCTGCCCGCCGACAGCCCCCTGTGGGCGATGGAGAACGTCATCGTCTCGCCCCACACCGGGGCGCTGAACGACGCCGAGGACGAGTTGATCGCCCGCATGTTCGCCGAGAACGCGCGCCGGCTGCTCGACGGCGAGCCGCTGGAGAACGCGATCGATCGCGTCCACTTCTACTGAAGTCCCCGCGCGAGCGCACCGATAGGATCCGCGCCATGACACCGGCCCGCAGCGAACGCGACGACATCCCCTCGGGAGCCGCGCCCGCCGTCGTGCGCGCCACCGCGGTGCTGGACGCGCTGGCGTCCAGCCCTCGGGGGCTGATGTCGCTGAGCGAGCTCTCCCGCGAGGTGGGCGTCGCCAAGAGCTCGCTGCTGCAGATCTGTGCGGCGCTCGAGGCGGGCGGTCTCGTGCGACGCGACGAGGCCGGGTATGCGCTCGGACGCCGCACCGTCGAGCTCGGCGGCGCCTACCTGGCCCGCCTCGACCAGGTGCAGGAGTTCTACGATGCCTGCGCGCGCTCCGCACTCATGGCCAACGAGACGCTGCGGCTCTCGGCGCTGGCCGGCATCGACACCTTGTGCCTGGCCCGCTACGAGGGTCACCCACCGATCCGCTACACCTCCGGCATCGGCGACCGGACGCCGTCGTCGGTCAGCGCACAGGGCAAGGCGCTGCTGGCGAAGCTCGACGACTCCGAGGTGCGGCGGATGTACCACGGCATCGGCGAGCTGCCGCGGGTCACGCGGCACAGCCGGCGGACGGTGGCGGCGCTGGTGAAGGATCTCGGGATCGTCCGCAGCCGGGGCTACGCGGTGGACGAGCAGGAATCGGCGCTGCAGGTCGTCGGCCTCGCCGTGACGGTGCCCACGCGGGGGCTGCGCGCCCCCATGCTGGCGGTCAGCGTCACGCTCCTGGACACGGAGGCGACCCCGGAACGGCGCTCGGCGATGATCGACGAACTGCGGCGGCTCTCGCTGCAGCTCGGCAACCCGATGCAGCCGGAGATGTCGGCGTCCGGCCTCTAGGCTGGGCTCCATGGCCACCTCGACCCGTCCCGCCCGCGTCCGCCGCACGGTGCTCGCGGTGCCGGGTAGCTCCGACCGCTTCATCGCCAAGGCGCGTGACCTCGGCGTCGACGCACTCTTCCTCGATCTCGAGGACGCCGTAGCCCCCGCCGTCAAGGCCGAGTCGCGCCAGCGCATCGTCGACGCGCTGAACGACACCGAGGGGTTCGCGGCACCGACGATCACGGTGCGCGTCAACGACTGGTCGACGCCCTGGACGTACGCCGACGTCATCGAGGTCGTCACCGGGGCGGGCGACCACATCGACTGCCTCGTGCTGCCCAAGTGCACCGACGCCGCGCAGGTGAAGGCCCTCGATCTGCTGCTCACCCAGGTGGAGCAGGCGGCGGGGCTGCCGGTGGGCCGCATCGGTCTGGAGGTGCAGATCGAGGACGCCCTGGGTCTGCTGCACGTCGCCGAGATCGCGGGCGCCTCGCCGCGCCTGGAGACGCTGGTGTTCGGACCGGGCGACTTCATGGCGTCCCTCGGCATGGGCGGCCTCAACGTGGGGGCGCAGCCAGCGGGGTACCCGGCCGACGCGTTCCACCACGTGCTGATGAGCATCCTCGTCGCGGCCCGCGCGCACGGGCTGGCGGCGATCGACGGGCCGTTCGTGGCGATCCGGGACGTCGAGGGGTTCCGGGCGGCGGCCGCCCGTTCGGCGGCCCTGGGCTACGACGGCAAGTGGGTGCTGCATCCGGCGCAGGTGGACGCCGGCAACGCGGCCTACTCGCCGGCCGAGGCCGACTTCGCCCGCGCCGAGCGGATCATGGCGGCGTACGCCCGGGCCACGTCGGTGGATGGGGGAGCTCGGGGGGCTATCGTGGTGGACGACGAAATGGTTGACGAGGCCGGCGTCAAGCTCGCTGCGGCCATCCTGGCGCGTGGCCGGGCCGCGCAGGCGGCGAAGGAGAACCTCTCATGACCCAGCAGAACCCGATCGCGAACGCCTCGCTGTTCAAGCTCGAGTACCCCCAATCGGTGGGGGTCTTCAACAGCTACGCCGAGGCGCAAAAGGCCGTCGACCGGCTCGCCGACAACGACTTCCCGGTCAAGAACCTCGCCATCGTCGGCACCGACCTCAAGCTGATGGAGCGCGTCACCGGGCGCCGCACGTGGGGCACGGTGCTCGGCCAGGGCGTCATGAGCGGCCTGTCGACCGGCTTCATCGTGGCGATCTTCATGATCCTGCTGTTCCCGGGCAACTTTTTGGGTCAGCTGTTGACCGCTCTCATCATCGGCGTCGGAGTGGGGCTGCTGTTCGCGGTGCTGGGCTACGTGCTCAGCCGCGGCCAGCGCGACTTCACCTCCATCACCCAGACGGTGGCCACGAAGTACGAGGTATTGTGCGAGCACAAGGTGGCCGGACAGGCGCGTGAGCTGCTCGCGAAGGGGCCGGGCGGACGGCAGGACGCGTTCCACGCCGGGGGACAGGGTGGCCCCGGGCAGCAGTACCCCGGCTACGGCCAGCAGCCCCCGCAGGGATACGGCCAGCAGCAGGGGTACGGCCAGCAGCAGGGGTACGGACAGCAGAGCTACCCTCCGGCCCCCGGTCAGGGAGGCTACGCCCAGCCGCAGCCGGGATACGGGCAGCAGCCATCGCAGGGTTATGGGCAGCCGCAGCAGGGATACGGGCAGCAGCCGCAGCAGGGATACGGGCAGCAGCAGGCCTACGGCACGCAGGGCGGAACGCAGCCCGGCGGTGGCGCGACGTCCTGGCCGCCCGCGCGCGGCGGCAGCGCATC
>JAKDIK010000345.1 GCA_030450535.1 Propionibacteriaceae bacterium | reverse complement strand
GTGGCGAGCCGGCGGTGCAGCGCGCGGTGATCGGATTCGCATCGTGGACGACGCCAACCAGCCACTCGACGCACCCACCCCCCTGGCTTTCGACCACCGACTGTCGCGTTCCCGTCGGTTCGATACGCCGGACCGAGATTCGCCCGGAGCCGCGTCCGTGGGATCAGCGTCCCGACAGGAGCTGCTCGATCACCAGGGCCACGCCGTCCTGGTCGTTGGTCAGCGTCACCTCGTCGGCGGCCGCCAGCGCCTCGGGGGTCGCGTTGCCCATGGCGACGCCGCGGCCGGCCCAGCTCAGCATCTCGACGTCGTTGACGTTGTCCCCGAAGGTCATGACCTCGCTCGCGTCGATGCCCAGGCGCTCACACACGGACGCCAGCCCCGAAGCCTTGGTAATGCCCGCGCGGGACACCTCCAGGAACGGGGCGCCCGAAATGGTCGGATGGCAGCCGGGAACATTCAGCTCCCGGGCCGCCACGAGGAGCGCGTCCGGCCGAATCTCGGGGTGCTTGAGCACGAGTTTGACCGACCCCGCCGCGAGCACATCGTCGAGGTCGCCAAAGCGATGGATGACCTGCCACGCGGCGCTTTCCGCGCCCGGATCCTGTTGGCCGGCATAGCCGTGCTCAGCGACGTACAGGTTTCCACCCGCACGCACCGACACGGCCTTGAGCCCCGGGAACCGCTCACGCATCGCGAGGGCCAGGGTGCGTTGGGCGTCGACGTCGAGGAGCTCCTCGAAGAACAGCTCGCCCGAGACCAGATCCATGGCAACCGATCCGTTGCTGCCGATCGCGGGGCCGGCCAGGGCCGTGCCCTTCACGATGTGGGCGATGGAGTAGGGCTGGCGTCCGGAGATGGCCGTCACGATGATGCCGGCGTCGACCGCGGCCGCGAACGCAGCGCGGTTGCGGGGGCTGATGGTGACGTGATCGCTGCGGACCAGTGTGCCGTCGACGTCAGTCGCGAGAAGTCGGATCACGCTCGTCAGCCTATCGGGAGGGCTGGATCAGACGACGGCCCGGCGTCCGGAGAACGCCCGCCCGAGGGTGACCTCGTCGGCGTACTCGAGGTCCCCGCCGACGGGCAGCCCGGACGCCAGCCGCGACACGGTGATGCCCGTGTTCGCCAGCAGCCGGGAGAGGTAGGTGGCCGTCGCCTCGCCCTCGAGGTTGGGATCGGTGGCGAGGATGACCTCGGTGATCACCGGCGCCGACAAGCGTCGCAGCAACTCGGCGATGTGCAGATCCTCCGGGCCGACGTTGTCGATGGGGCTGATCGCCCCGCCGAGCACGTGGTACAGCCCCCGGAACTCTCGCGTCCGCTCGATGGCCTGGACGTCCTTGCTCTCCTCGACCACGCACACCACCGACTGATCGCGGCGCGGGTCGCGGCAGACCCGGCAGGTCGCCTCCTCGGCGATGTTGAAGCAGATCTCGCAGAACCGCACCTTCTCGGTGACCTCGCGCAGCGCGTCCGCGAGCCGGAACACGTCGTCGCGATCCGACTGGAGGAGGTGGAAGGCGATGCGCTGCGCACTCTTCGGACCGACCCCGGGCAACCGGCCCAGCTCGTCGATCAGGTTCTGGATCGGCCCTTCGTACACGCGTCAGAAACCAAGCCCGGGCGGCATCTGCGGCATCGCAGCGGACGCCAGCGCCTGCACCTGGTGCGACGCGTCGCGGATCGCGGCCACGATGAGGTCGCCGAGCGTCTCCGGATCCTCCGGGTCGATCGCCGACGGCTGGATCTTCACCTCGGTGACCTCGCCGGCGCCCGTCATGGTGACGACCACGAGGTCTCCCCCGGCACTGCCGGTGACCGTCTTGCCGGCGAGATCCGCCTGGGCGGTGGCGAGCTGTTCCTGCATCGCCTGGGCCTGCTGGAGGAGCGCGTTCATGTCGAACCCGCCGCCCTCGCTGCCGAACATCGACATGGGTGTCACCTTCCGTGGTGGGTGTGCTGTTTCATCGTAGGCGATGCGTCGCCGGCCGACCTCAGCGCTCGGGCTCCTCCTCGCCGATCAGCTCGGCGCCCAATCGCGTGGTCAGCAGCTCCTCGGTGCCCATGGGTTCGGCGTCCAGGTCGATGTCGTCACGGGACGCCGTCGCCTCGTCGTCCTCCTCCGCCACCGGCCCCGTGTGCAGGGCCGCGATGTTCTGCCGCGCGGCGGCCGCGCCTCCGTTCGGGCTCGCGGTGCCGTTCGGGGTCCCGGTGCCGTTCGGGCTCCCGGTGCCGCCCTGTGCGTCCTCCTGCTGCTGGACGGCCGCCTCGGGCGTCGGCTGTTCGGGACGCGGCGGTGTGCGCGGCGGCGGGGCGGCCGACGGGGCCTCCGCGTCAGAGGCGATCGCCTCGATGCGCGGGGCGATGCCGAGCACCTCGAGCACCGCCTCTCGCAGGATGTCGATGCTGCCGCCACGCCCCAAGCTCTCCCGGGCCCCGGGGTTGTCGACGCTGAGCGTCAGCACGTTCTCGGCGAACGCATGCACCTGGGCGTTCTCGCGCAGGATGATCCACGTCACGCGCCGGCGGTTCTTCACCGCGTCGAGCACCTGCGGCCACATCGAACGGATGTCCGTGGTGGTCACGGTGCCCGGATCGGACGCCGCCGCCTCGGCCCGGGCCAGGTCGGGCGCGTCGCTCTTTGGCTCGGACGCCGGGGGTCCCGGCCGCTCGGCGGCCACCCGCTCAGGCGCAGGAGGATGTTGCTCGGGCCGATGCTGCTCGGGCTCACGCTGCTCAGGCCGACGCTGCTCGGGCTCACGCTGCTCAGGCCGACGCTGCTCGGGCTCACGCTGCTCAGG
>JAKDIK010000344.1 GCA_030450535.1 Propionibacteriaceae bacterium | reverse complement strand
GGTGCACGAACCCGCGTCCGCTGGGCTGGAGTCGCTGGCCTATGAGTTCGGGTAAGGCCGCAATATGGTCAACGTGATCCTCGTCGACACGCGGGTGTGGGACACGATGGGCGAGCTCACCGTGCTCGTCGTCGCGGCGACGGGCGTTGCCTCGCTGATCTTCCTGCGCTCGCGCGTGACCGGACGCCGCCACGCCGTCCGCCGCCGCGTGGATCTCGGCGACGGCGGCGCCTGGCTGCGCGGCACCGGCGACCTCAACCCGGCGTCGCGCTCGCTGATCTTCGAGGTCACGACGCGGCTGCTGTTCGGCGTCATGATGATGTTCTCGATCTACCTGCTCATCGCCGGCCACAATCTGCCGGGCGGCGGCTTCGCGGGCGGCCTGGTCGCCGGGCTGGCGCTCATGGTGCGCTACCTGGCCGCCGGTGCGGCCGAGTTGGAGGAGGCCGCGCCCGTGGACGCCGGCCGCCTGCTGGGTGCCGGGCTGATCCTCTCGATCGTCACCGCGCTTCTCCCCGCGCTGTTCGGCGGCCGCATCTTCCAAAGCTATGACATCCACCTCAACATCCCGGCGCTGCAGGCCATCCCCACCCCGTGGGGCGAGTTCAACGCCTTTGGCGACCTGCACCTGGTCACCTCCACCGCGTTCGACATCGGTGTCTACCTGATCGTGGTCGGCATGGTGCTCGACGTCGTCCGCAGTCTCGGCAGCGGCATCGATCAGCAACGTGCCGAGGAGCGTTCCCCCCTGCCGAGGCCCGATTCGACGACCGCGGTGCCGGCGTCCGCCAGGAGGGCAGCCCGATGACCCCCAGCCTCACGCTCGCGCTCACCGCCGGCGTCCTCGTCACCGCCGGCGTCTACCTGCTCACCGAGCGCTCGCTCACCCGCATCCTGATGGGCGTGCTGGTCATGAGCAACGGCGTCAACCTGCTGTTCCTGGTCGCGATGGGGCCCTCCGGCAACCCGGCGATCATCGGCTCGTTCGACGGCGCGACCATGTCCGACCCGCTGCCGCAGGCGATGGTGCTGACCGCCATCGTCATCACCATGGCGGTGTCGGCCTTCGTCATCACCATGGCGTACCGCAGCTTCCAGCTCAACGGCAACGACGAGGTCTCCGACGACATCGAGGACGCGCGCATCCGGGCCCTCGCGGAGCGTGACGACGTCTCCGACTCCTACGAGGACGTCACATTCTCCGACACGGGCGAGGACGTGGTGAGCGAATGAACAACCTCCTCACCATCCCCGTCCTGCTCCCCATGCTGGGCGCCGGGCTGGCGCTGCTGCTCGGACGCCGGCCGCGCGCCCAGCGCGCCGTGTCGGTTGCCGTGCTCGTCATCGTCGTGCTCGCCGCGGGCACCCTCGCGGTGGAGGCGCACGTGGGCGGCGTCCAGCACCTGTGGGTCGGCGCCTGGCCGACCGGCTACGGCATCGCGCTCGTGGGGGACCGGCTCGCGGCGATCATGCTGACCGTCGCGTCCATCGTGACGCTGGCCGTTCTCATCTTCTCCGCTGGTCAGGAGGAGGAGGAGTTGAAGCAGGAGACCCCCGTCTCGATCTTCCACCCCACCTTTCTCGTGATGTGCGCGGGCGTCTCCGCGGCGTTCCTCGCCGGGGACCTGTTCAACCTGTTCGTCGGGTTCGAGGTGCTGCTGTTCGCGTCCTATGTCTTGTTGACCATGGGCGGCACCGGGCCGCGCATGCGGGCGGGTGCCACCTACGTGGTGGTCAACCTGCTCAGCGCCAGCCTCTTCCTGACCGCCATCGCGACGGTGTACGCCGCCACCGGAACGGTCAACCTGGCGCAGTTGGCCGTCCGCCTGCCCGAGATCGACCCGAACACGCAGGCGATCATCCAGGTGATGCTGCTCGTGGTGTTCGGGCTGAAGGCCGCGGTCTTCCCGCTGTCGGCATGGCTGCCGGACTCCTACCCGACCGCGCCCGCCCCCGTCACGGCCGTGTTCGCCGGTCTGCTCACCAAGGTGGGCGTGTACGCGATGCTGCGCACGCAGACGCTGTTGTTCCCGCACCGCCCGCTGACCGAGTTGTTGTTGTGGGTCGCGCTGTTCACGATGGTCGTCGGCATCCTCGGCGCGATCGCCCAGTCCGAGATCAAGCGATTGTTGTCGTTCACGCTCGTCAGCCACATCGGCTACATGGTGATGGGCATCGCGCTGGCCACCCACGCGGGGCTGTCGGGAGCCATCTTCTACACCGCCCACCACATCACCATCCAGGCCACGCTGTTCCTCGTGGCGGGCCTGATCCAACGCGTGGGGCACAGCAACTCCCTCGACAAGCTCAGTGGGCTGGCGCAGATATCGCCGATCCTGGCGGTGCTGTTCATCGTGCCCGCCATGAACCTCGCGGGCATCCCGCCCTTCTCGGGCTTCATCGGCAAGCTCGGACTGCTCAACGCGGGCGTGAACGCCGGCACCCCGCTCGCGTGGGCGCTCGTCGCGGCCGCGGTCACCACCAGCCTGCTCACGCTGTATGCCGTCGCGAAGGTCTGGAATCGGGCCTTCTGGGGGACGCCCATCCTGCCGTCGGGCCGCACACCCGCCTCGGTGGACGACGACGAGGAGGACGAGGACAACGGCGACGCGAGCGGACGCATGCGGCCCTCGCAGGTGGGTGCCACGCTCATGCTGCTCGCGCTCAGCCTGGTGCTGACCTTCGCCGCCGGTCCGTTGTACGAGTACACCTCGCAGGCCGCCACCGCGCTGCGCGACGGCAACTACGTGGCGTCCGTCCTCCAGGAGGTGACGCCATGAGTGCCGCCGCCCCCGCAAAGCAGCC
>JAKDIK010000014.1 GCA_030450535.1 Propionibacteriaceae bacterium | reverse complement strand
CCCGTGCCGATCGAACCCGTGCCGATCGAACCGGCCCTGAGGATGGCGGATGTCCGCGTCGAACTCGGCGGCAGACCCGTCCTACAGGGTCTCACCTGGCAGGCGGACGCCGGCGCCGTCACGGCGCTGCTCGGCCCCAACGGCGCCGGCAAGACGACCGCGATCCGCTGCCTCACTGGTCTTGTCACTCCGCAGGCCGGACAGATCAGCGTGCTCGGACACCCCGCCGGACACCCGGACGCCCTGGCCCGGCTGGGCCTCATGCCCCAGGCCACCGGCGCCTGGTCGGGCGTGAAGCCGCGGGAGCTGCTGGCCTACCTCGGCTCCCTGTACGCCCACCCGCACCCCGTCGACGCCCTGGTGGACGCCCTCGCGCTGGCGTCCTTCCTCGACACCCCCTACCGCCGCCTCTCCGGCGGGCAACAGCAGGCCGTCAACCTCGCCGGCGCGCTCATCGGACGCCCCGAGGCCGTCCTGCTCGACGAGCCCACCGCCGGACTGGATCCCCATGCGCGGCGCCGCACGTGGGCCCTCATCCGGCAGCTGGCGGACGCCGGCGTGGCCGTCCTGCTCACCACGCACGCCATGGACGAGGCTGCCCAACTCGCCGACACCGTCTTCATCATGGACGCCGGCGTCGTCACCGTCGCCGGCAGCGTCGCCGACCTCGCCGCCGAAGGCTCGCTCGAGGAGACATTCCTGCGCCACACGAGGGAGGCCTCGTGACCCTCGATCTCTCCCCCGCCGCCGCCCCGGCGCCCCGCGCGGCGCGCATCCGGCGCCACGCCCTGATGGAGGGCTCGCTTCTGCTGCGCAACGGCGAGCAGTTGCTGCTGGCCCTCGTCATCCCGGTGGGCATTCTCGTGGCCGGGCAAGTGTTCGGCGACCGCGTCGGACTGGACACGCGCACCTTCCCGGCGTCGGTGCTCGCCCTGGCGCTGTGGTCGACGTCGTTCACGTCGCTGGCGATCACCACGGCGTTCGAGCGCCGCTACGGCGTCCTCGAACGACTCGTCGCCACCCCGCTCACCCGCGGCGACCTCGTCGCCGGCAAGGCCCTCGCCATCGCCGGCATCGCCGCCGCTCAGGTGCTGCTGCTGGCGCTGATCGCGGTGGCGCTGGGCTGGCGTCCGATCCCGACGGTTCCCCAGACGCTGGTCACCGGGCTGGCCTCCGGCCTCGCGCTGGTCACCTTCGCCTGCCTCGCCATCGCGCTGGCCGGACGCCTGCGCGCCGAGGCAACGCTGGCGTCCGCCAACCTCATCTACCTCGTCGTGGCGGCCGGCGCCGGCGTGCTCCTGCCCCTGGGCGCCTACCCGGCCGCACTTCAGCCGATCCTGGGCGTGCTGCCGTTCGGCGCGCTCGGCGAGACGCTGCGCGCGTGGGCGTCCGGCGTCACGAACGCGTTCACCCTGCTGCCCCTGGCGGTGTGGGCGATCCTCGCACTGCTCCTCGCCCGAAAGGCCTTCCGATGGACGTGATCTCCACCCGCCACCTCCGGGGATGGGCCATCGCCTCCCTCGTCGCCAACATGGTCATCATCTGGACCGGCGCCCTCGTCCGGCTGACCGGCTCGGGCCTCGGCTGCCCCACGTGGCCCCAGTGTGAGCCGGGAAGCTATGTGCCCACCCCCGAGATGGGGATCCACGGCGCGATCGAGTTCGGCAACCGGCTGCTCACGTTCGTGCTGGCCGGCATCGCGCTGGCCACGTGGCTGGTGGCCCGGCGGGCGGCACGGGCGGGCCATGTTCCCCGCTCCACCCCCGTGATCGCGTTCAGCGTCGGCCTCGGCATCATCGCGCAGGCGATCATCGGCGGCATCTCGGTGCGCATGGGGCTCAACCCATGGATCGTCGGCCTGCACATGTTCGTGTCGGTGTTCCTGATCCTCGCCTGCGTCACGATCGTGCACCTCGCGTTCGGCCTCGCCCCGGCCATGGCGTCGCTGAGGTTGGCGCGCCTGACCGAGGTGGTCTTCGCGCTCGGGATCGTCGTCATCGCCTTCGGGGTGGTGACCACGGGCGCCGGGCCGCACGCCGGTGACGGCGGGGCCGTCCGCAGCGGACTGTCGACCGAGTGGACGGCCAAGGTCCACGCCTGGGCGGTGTGGGCGCTGGTCGCGCTGACCCTGCTCGGGCTGCTGTGGGCGTGGTCGGACGCCCGCCTGCGCCGCCTGTGGCTCGGCCTGTTGGCCACCGAACTGCTCCAGGGCGTCATCGGGTACGTGCAGTACTTCACGCACCTGCCCATCGGCGTCGTGCTGGCGCACATGATCGGCACCACGTTGTTCGCGGCCGCCCTCGGCCACGTCTGGCTGCTCACCGGGCGCGAGGGGCCGGGCGTGACGGTTCCCGCTCAGGGCGGACGCTCTGCCCACCAACCCGCCGGGACGTCTCACACGATGAGGTGAGCCGCTCATCCGACCCACCCCGCCCACACGGGTGGGTACCGTCCACGGCCTCGTAGCCAACAACGTTCCCGCGGGAACGTTTTCGCTCACACCCGCAGCACCCGCACCCTCCGATCTGGCGCTGATTCGACCTCGCACCCCACGGATAGCGTCTGGTGCGCTCATCCATGCACCGGCGTGCACACGACGACCCGGAATGGCGCGCGAGGAGCTCACCGGGTCGGCCACGCTGACCGCGTTCTCGGGGCTCACCAGGGGTCAAGAAGGTCCGGCTCGGGCGCAGGGAACCCGCGGGCGCCTGAGCGACGATCGGGGGGGTCAGAAGAGGAGTGGGTCCACCGCGGCCGCGATGAACACCAGCGCGAGGTAGCTGTTGGACCAGTGGAACAGCCGCATCGGGTTCAGCGCGGAATCGCGCAGGCCCGCGCGCGCCCGACGGTGCAGCCTCACCGCCTCGACCAGCAGCCACGCCCCGCACAGGGCCGCAACCGCCGGGTAGAGCCAGCCCGTGCCGGCCGTCGGCCACAGCGCCATCGTCGTCGCCACGGTGAGCACGGAGTACACCAGAATCTGCCGGGTGACCGTCACGGCGTCCGCCACAACGGGCAGCATCGGCACGTCCACGCGCGCGTAGTCCTCGCGGTAGCGCAGCCCCAATGCCCAGGTGTGCGGCGGCGTCCAGAAGAAGACGATCGCGAACAGGACCAACGGCGCCACGGCGATCGACCCGGTGACGGCCGTCCAGCCGATCAGCGGGGGGAAACACCCCGCCACCCCGCCCCACACGATGTTCTGCGGGGTACGCCGCTTCAGCCACAGGGTGTAGACGAAGACGTAGTAGAGGATGGCCACCAGCGACAGCCCCGCCGACAGCCAGTTGGCGCCGAACCCGAGCAGCAGCAGGGACGCGAGGCCGAGCACCACGGCGAAGGTGTAAGCCGCCCGCGGATCCACCAGGTGGCGCGGCATCGGACGCCGGCGCGTCCGCCGCATGTGCTGGTCGATGTCGGCGTCCAGCACCGAGTTGAAGACGTTCGCGGACGCCGCCGACGCGGTTCCGCCCACGAAGGTCGCGAGCGCCAGCCCCAGCGGAGGTAGCCCGTCCGCGGCCAGGAACATCGCCGGGATCGTGGTCACCAGCAGGAGCTCGATGATCCGCGGCTTGGTGAGCCCGACGTAGGCCTTGACCACGCCCCAGGCACCTGCGGTCGCCGCACCGGAGGGCGCGATGGCCTCGGTGTGGGCCTGATGCATGGAGCTCCCCGATCGAAGTGGTTTCCGACGGCGGGATCCCTGACGCCGGCTCGTCCCGCTCGGTGCAGTCTAGCCGACGCGGGCGCGCGGGCCGAGGACGCCGGTCATCCTCAGACACCGGTCATCCTCGCCCGCTAGGATCCCGGTGTGTCCTCCTCCGCATACACCAATCCGCTGCGGGACCCGCAGGACCGGCGACTCCCCCGCGTCGCAGGGCCGTCCGCCCTGGTGATGTTCGGAGTCACCGGCGATCTGGCCCGCAAGAAGCTGCTCCCGGCCATCTACGATCTCGCCAACCGCGGCCTCCTGCCCCCGAGCTTCGCCCTCGTCGGCTACGGGCGGCGTGACTGGGATCGCGACACGTTCTCCGAGTACGTGCAGGAGGCGATTCAGGGCAACGCCCGGACGCCGTTTCGCAGCGAGGTCTTCCGTCAGATCGACGAGGGGATCCGCTTCGTGTCCGGCGCGTTCGACGACGACGAGGGCTTCCTCGCCCTGGGGGAGACCCTGCGCGACCTGGACGAGCACCACGGCACCGAGGGCAACCACGCCTTCTACCTGTCGATCCCGCCGTCGGGCTTCGATCAGGTCATCGCGCAGCTGCGCAAGCATCAGCTCGTCGACAAGACGAAGTCGACCCCCTGGAGCCGCGTCGTCATCGAGAAGCCGTTCGGCCACGACCTCGCCAGCGCCCGCGATCTCGAAGAGCGCGTCTCGAGCGTGTTCAACTCCGATTCGGTGTTCCGCATCGATCACTACCTCGGCAAGGAGACCGTCCAGAACATGCTGGCGATGCGATTCGCGAACCAGCTGTTCGAGCCGATGTGGAACCGCAACTACGTCAGCCACGTACAGATCACCATGGCCGAGGACATCGGCATCGAGGGACGCGCCGGCTACTACGACGGCATCGGCGCCGCCCGCGACGTCATTCAGAACCACCTCCTGCAGCTCATGGCGCTCGTCGCGATGGAGGAGCCGGCGTCCTTCGAGGCCGACAACCTGCGGCGCGAGAAGGAGAAGGTGCTGGCCGCTGCCCGGGCGCCCCGCAACCTCAAGTCGCACACGGCGCGCGGCCAGTACACGGCCGGCTGGGCGGGCGGACGCCGCGTCCAGGGTTACCTCGAGGAGGAGGGCATCGCCCCCGACTCCCGCACCGAGACCTACGCCGCCTTCCGCGTCGACATCGACAACCGCCGCTGGGCCGGCGTCCCGTTCTACCTGCGGGCCGCCAAGCGCATGCCGCGCCGCGTCACCGAGATCGCCCTCATCATGGATCGCGCGCCGCACCTGCCGTTCGCGCACACCGACACCGCCGAGCTCGGCTCCAACGCGCTGGTGCTGCGCATCCAGCCCAACGAGGGCGTGACGCTGCGGTTCGGAGCCAAGGTTCCGGCGACCCAGATGGAGATCCGCGACGTCACGATGGACTTCTCCTACGGCGCCAGCTTCGCCGAGTCGAGCCCGGAGGCGTACGAGCGGCTGATTCTCGACGTGCTGCTCGGCGACCCACCGCTGTTCCCGCAGCACACCGAGGTGGAGCTGTCCTGGCGGATCCTCGATCCGATCCTCGACTACTGGGCGGCGAAGAAGCACCAGCCCGAGGGCTACCCGGCGGGCACCTGGGGCCCGCCGTCCGGGCGCACCATGCTCGAGCGCGACGGTTTCGTCTGGCGCAGGCCCTGAGGAGGCACGCATGATCAAGACACTGAAGGACACCACGTCGGCCCAGATCCAGAGTGCGCTCATCCGCGTTCGCGAGACCCTCGGCATGACGTCCAGCACCGTCTTCACCCTCATCGTCGTCGCCGACCCCCACGACTACGACGAGGTCTTCGACGCCTGCGTCGAGGCCGGGCGCGAGCACCCCTCACGGATCATCCTGGTCAGCGACGGCTCCTCCCGGTCGACCCGGCTGGACGCCGAACTGCACCTCGGAGAGGCGATGCCCGGCGAGCTGATCGCCCTGCGCTTCCACGGCGAACTCTCCGAACACAAGGGCTCGACCCTGCTGCCGCTGCTGCTGCCCGACTCCCCCGTGATCGCCTGGTGGACGGGATCGGCCCCCGAGGTGCCCGCCGAGGACGAGATCGGGCGGCTCGCCAAGCGCCGCATCACCGACGCGATGGGGGCCCCCGACCCGCTCGCCGCTCTCAAGGCGCGCGCCGCGTCGCTGCACGCCGGAGACATCGACATGACGTGGACGCGGCTCACCGCTTGGCGCGCCCTGCTCGCCGCCGCCCTCGACCAGCACACCGACAAGGTGACCCATGCGTGCGTCGAGGCGGCCGCGAACAACGCCGGCGGCCTGCTCCTGGCCGGGTGGCTCTGTGACCGCCTCGCGGTGCCCGTCGACTTCGTCGTCTCGGACGGCCCGGGCATCACTCGGGTCACCATGGCGACCGCCACCGGCGACGTCGAGGTGGCCCGCAAGGACGGCCGGATGGCCAGGTTCGCCCTGCCCGGACGCCCCCCGCGGCAGGTGGCGCTGCGCCGACGCGAGGTGAGCGCCCTGCTCGCCGAGGAACTGCGCCGCCTCGACAACGACGTGGTTTTCACTGCCGCCATGGGCAGCCTCGTGACGCACTTCGCCGACGCCGGCAACGGCACGAAGGAGAGGTGATGACCACCGACACCGTGGCCTCCGGGGCGCCCGCCGCTGAGCCGCGCGGCACCGAGACGATCCTGCGGTACGCCACCGGCCCCGATTTGGCCGATGGCGTCGCCGATCGGTTACTGGACCGTCTCGTGGAGCTGCAGGCCGATCCCGACAAGATCGTGCAGCTCTGCCTGACGGGCGGCCGCATCGCCACGCGCGTGTACCGCGGGCTGACCGAGCGGCTGGGCGGCAGCGGGCTCGACCCGCGCCGCCTCGAGCTGTGGTGGGGCGACGAGCGGTTCGTCCCGACCGAGGATCCCGACCGCCACGCCGGCCACGTCCTCGCGATCCTGGCGGGCACCCTGCCGATGAGCTCCGGCCTCACCCACCCGATGCCGGCGGCGGACGGCCTCGCCGACGGCGCCGCGGCCGCGGCGTCCTATGCGAAGGAGCTGGGAGACACGGCGTTCGACATCTGCCTGCTGGGCATGGGGCCGGACGGCCACGTCGCGTCGATCTTCCCCGGCCACCCGTCGTTCGAGCCGGGAGCACACACCGTCATCGGCGTCACCGACTCACCGTTCCCGCCCGATGAGCGCATCAGCCTGACGGTGCCCACGCTCAATCAGAGCGCGGAGGTGTGGTTCCTGGTCTCGGGTGAGGACAAGGCGGACGCCGTGCGCCGATCGTATGCCAGCGACGAAACCGTGCCGGGCGGGGTGGTTCGGGGCCGGGAGCGGACGCTGTGGTTGCTGGACCGGGCGGCGGCGTCCAAGCTGCCCTACCATTCGTGCAGCTTCTAGGGCTCAGTAGATGACCTCGCCGGCGGCCCGCCGGGCACGGAGCGTCGCGAGCGCCTCGGCGAGGATCGCTTGCGCCTCGGTGTCGGAGCGGCGCTCCTTCACGTAGGCCAGATGCGTCTTGTAGGGCGTGATCTTCGGCGGGGGCGGCGGGTTCTCGGAGTCGAGGTTGGCCGGCAGCCCGCAGCGCGGACAGTCCCAGGTCTCGGGCACCTGGGCGTCGGCAGCGAACGCGGGACGCGTCTCGTGACCGTTGCTGCAGAAGTAGGACACGTACAGGCGCGGGGCAGAATCGCCCCGCTCGGCCTCGCCCATGGGCCCCGCGCCGACGCGGCTCCCCCGGATCGCGCTACCACCGACCACGTTGTTCTCTTTTCCTCGGTTGCGGGTGTGTGGGAACTGTCGAGCCGCTCAGAGCGGAGCCACGTCGGGGAACCAGCGGTAGAGCGTCAGCAGGATCAGCACGGCCGCCAGCCACAGCAGCCCCACGACGATCGTGAGACGGTCCAGGTTCCGCTCGGCAACCGAGCTTCCGCCCATGTTCGTCGACATGCCTCCCCCGAACAGGTCGGACATGCCGCCGCCCCGGTTCTTGTGGAGGAGGATGAACAACGCCAACGCCACGCTGGTGATGGCCAGCAGGATCGACACGATCAGGATCGGCCACGTCAGTAGGGGCACAACAGTCACCCGGGGAGTCTAACGCAGCGGCGCCCCCGTTCCGAACTGGAAGGGGGGCGCCGCCGTGATGAGTCGCTGCGAGGCTCAGTTCTTGTAGAACAGGACGATCTTCGCGAACTCCTCCGGGTCGAGGCTCGCGCCGCCGACCAGTGCGCCGTCGACATCGGGCTGGGCCATGATGTCGGGGGCGCTGGAGGACTTCACCGAGCCGCCGTACTGGATGCGCACGGCGTCCGCCGCCTCCTGCCCGACCAGCTCGGCCACGCGGCTGCGGATCGCGCCGCAGACCTCCTGGGCGTCCTCGGGAGTGGCGACCTCGCCGGTGCCGATGGCCCACACGGGCTCGTAGGCGATGACCAGGGAGCCGACCTGCTCGCCCGAGAGGCCGGCAAGCACCTTGTCGATCTGCGCGAGGACGAACGGCACGTGATCGCCGGCCTTGCGGACCTCGAGCTTTTCGCCCACGCAGACGATCGGCGTCATGCCGGCCGCGAGGACGACCTTCGCCTTCTCGTTGATCTGCTCGTCGGTCTCACCGTGGTAGTCGCGGCGCTCGGAGTGGCCGACCACAACGTACTTCACGTTGAGCTTGCTGAGCATGTCGGCGGAGATCTCGCCGGTGTAGGCGCCCTTGTCGTGCGCCGAAATGTCCTGCGCGCCGTAGGCGAGCGGGAGCTTGTCGCCCTCGACCAGGGTCTGCACGGTGCGGATATCGGTGAACGGGACGATCACCGCCGCCTCCGACTGGGCCGCGTCGTGCTTGGCGTCCTTGAGCGTCCACGCCAGCTTCTCCACCACGCCGGTCGCTTCGACATGGTTGAGGTTCATCTTCCAGTTGCCCGCCATGAGCGGGGTGCGGTTCGCCATGGGTCAGTTGCCTTCCAGGATCGCGATGCCGGGGAGAGTCTTGCCCTCCAGGAACTCCAGCGACGCGCCGCCGCCGGTGGAGATGTGGCCGAACTCGCCGTCGTCGTGACCGAGGATGCGGACGGCCGCGGCCGAGTCGCCGCCGCCGACGACCGACAGGCCGTCGACCTCGGTGAGCGCCTGGGCGACGGCGGCGGTGCCGCCGGCCAGCTCGGAGATCTCGAAGACGCCCATCGGGCCGTTCCACACGACCGTCTTGGCGCCCTTGATCGTCTCGGCGAAGAGCTTCTCGCTCTCCGGGCCGATGTCGAGACCCATCTTCTCCGCAGGGATGGCGTCCGCCGCCACGACCTCGACGTCACCGGTGACGGTGCGCGCCGCGAAGTCCATGCCGTCGGCCACGCGGACGTCCACGGGCAGGACGATCTTCTTGCCGGACGACTCGGCCCGCTCGAGGTAGCCCCGGCAGGTCTCGACGTTGTCGGCGTCGAGCAGGGACTTGCCGACTTCGTGGCCCTGGGCCTTGAGGAACGTGTAGGCCATGCCCCCGCCGATGACGAGCGTGTCCGCCGTCGTGAGCAGGTTCTCGATGACGGCGAGCTTGTCGGCCACCTTGGCTCCGCCGAGCACGACCACGAACGGGCGATCCGGGTTCTGCAGCACCTTGCCGAAGACCTCGGCCTCCTTCTTCACCAGCGAGCCGCCGGCCGAGGGCAGCAGCTTCGCGATCTCGTAGACCGACGCCTGCTTGCGGTGCACGACGCCGAAGCCGTCGGACACGTAGAAGTCGCCGAACTCGGCGTACTTGGCGGCGAGCTCCTCGCGCTCGGAATCCACCTTGGAGGCCTCGCCCGGCTCGAAACGAACGTTCTCGAGCAGGCACACGTCGCCGTCCGCCAGGCCCGCCACGGTTTCCTTGGCCGACTCACCGACGACGTCGCCGGCCAGCGTGACCTCGGTGCCGAGCAGCTCGCCGAGCCGCTTGGCGACGGGGGCCAGGCTGTACTTGGGATCCGGCGCGCCCTTGGGGCGTCCGAGGTGCGCGAGGATGACGACGCGCGCGCCGGCTTCGGTGAGCTCGGTCAGCGTCGGCAGGGCCGCCTTGATGCGGCCGTCGTCGGTGATGGTGTCGCCGTCCAGCGGCACGTTGAAATCGCAGCGGATGACGACCCGCTTGCCCTTGAGATCGCCGAGATCCTTGACGGACTTCACGTTCAAACCTTTCGTTGGGGCCTGTGGTGGGACAGGTGAGACGCACCGGGGTGGAGCGCCGGCTGGCGCCCCACCCCGGGTGCGTTCACATGATGGAGAGTGCTCAGAGCTTCTCGGCCACGAGCTCGGTCAGGTCGACCAGGCGGTTGGAGTAGCCCCACTCGTTGTCGTACCAGGAGAGGACCTTCACCAGGTTGCCGATGACCTTGGTCTCGTTGGCGTCGAAGATGCTGGACGCCGGGTCGCCGACGATGTCGGCGGAGACGATCGGATCCTCGGTGTAGACCAGGACGCCCTTGAGCGGGCCCTCGGCGGCCTTCTTGACGGCGGCCTTCACGGAGTCGACCGTGACCTCCTTCTCGGCCTGGAACGTCAGGTCGGTCAGCGAGCCGGTGGGCGTCGGGACGCGGACGGCGAGACCGTCGAACTTGCCCTTCAGCTCCGGGAGGACGAGCGACACGGCCTGAGCCGCACCGGTCTTCGTCGGGATCATGCTCAGCGCGGCGGCGCGGGCGCGGCGCAGGTCGCTGTGCGGCGCATCGAGCAGACGCTGGTCGCCCGTGTAGGAGTGGATCGTCGTCATGATGCCCTGGACGATGCCGAACTCGTCGTTCAGCACCTTGGCCAGCGGCGCGAGGCAGTTGGTGGTGCAGGAAGCGTTCGAGATGATGTTCATCGTCGAGGAGTCGTAGGAGTCCTCGTTCACGCCGATGACGAACGTGCCGTCCTCGTTCTTCGCCGGGGCCGAGATGATGACCTTCTTGGCGCCGCCGTCGATGTGGGCCTTCGCCTTGGTCGCGTCGGTGAAGAAGCCCGTGGACTCGATGACGATCTCCACGCCCAGGTCGCCCCAGGGGAGGTCGGCCGGATTGCGCTCGGCGAGCACCTTGATGTGCTTGCCGTCAACGATGATGCCGGCGTCGTCGTGGCTGACCTCGCCGCTGAAGCGGCCGAGGATCGAGTCGTACTTCAGCAGGTGGGCGAGCGTCTTGTTGTCGGTGAGGTCGTTCACGGCGACCACATCGAGATCGGCGCCCTGCTCCAGCATGGCGCGGAAGAAGTTGCGGCCGATGCGGCCGAAGCCGTTGATACCAACCTTGACAGTCATGTGTCGGTGTCTCCTTAGAGGGAACCTCCCGCCGGTCCGGCGGGATCTGGACGTCGCCCAGCCTATCGCGTGTGCAGCCGACCCGGGGGCGGTCTGCGAGATCAATCCGTAACAAAGCTCAAACGTTGAACATACGGTCAGGGAGCGCTCCCCCGGACGCCGTGTCGACGGTGGCCGGCCGCGCTCTGACGGGGCAGGTCGCGCTCAGACGTCGTCGTCCAGCATGTCGGGGCTGAGGTTCGCCTCGGTGCCCGGGACGCCGAGCTCATGGGCCCGTTTGTCGGCCATCGCGAGGAGCCGGCGAATGCGGCCGGCGACGGCGTCCTTGGTCAGCTGGGGATTGTGCAACTGCCCCAGCTCCTCCAGGCTCGCCTGCTTGTGCTCCACGCGCAGCCTGCCCGCCAGGCGCAGATGCTCGGGCACCTCGTCGCCGAGGATCTCCAGCGCCCGCTCGACGCGCGCCCCCGCCGCGACGGCGGCACGCGCGGAGCGCCGCAGGTTGGCGTCGTCGAAGTTGGCCAGCCGGTTCGCGGATGCCCGCACCTCGCGGCGGACGCGCCGCTCCTCCCAGTTCAACAGGGTCTCGTGGGCGCCGAGGCGCGTGAGCATCGTGGCGATGCTGTCGCCGTCGCGGATGACGACACGGTCGATGCCGCGCACCTCACGCGGCTTGGCCTGGACGCCGAGCCGGCGCGCGGCGCCCACCACCGCCAGCGCGGACTCCTGGCCGGGGCAGGTCACCTCCATCGCCATGGAGCGGCCGGGCTCGGTGAGCGAGCCGTGGGCCAGGAAGGCACCGCGCCAGACGGCGGTGGCGATGTCCAGTCCCCCGCTGACGACGGCGGCGGGCAGGCCGCGGACGGGGCGTCCGCGCGAGTCGACGAGTCCTGTCTGGCGGGCCAGGGAATCCCCACCGCGGATCAGTCGGACCACGTAACGGGTGTTCTTGCGCAGCCCGCTCGGCGTGATGACGACGAATTCGCAGGTGAAGCCGAAGAGGTCGGCGATGGCCGTCCGCAGACGCCGCGCGGCGCCTCCGGTGTCGAGGTCGGCCTCGACCATGATCTTGCCCCCGGCGAGATGCAGGCTCCCGGCGAAGCGCAGCATCGCGGCGACCTCGGCCTTGCGACATGCGGGCTTCGTCACCGGCACGGTCGCCAGTTCCGCCTTGACTTGTGGGGTGAGGGCCATGCGGATCAGCCTAACGCCCCACGAGGTCGGCGTAGACCGAGGCGAGTCGATTCACGTCGTGACGAGGGCTTCCGTCGCTCGCCCGGACCGGTTCGATGATCAGGTCGGCGCCCAGCGCCTCGGCGTAACGCTGTAGGTGACGGTCGCCGGCGGCGAACGTGGGATCGCACACGATGGCGTCGAACCGCAGCCCCGGGGCATGGTCGGCCAGCACTTCGAGGTGGGCCGACGCCGAGTAGCCGGCGGTCTCGTGCGCGGGCGCGACGTTGAGGGTCAAAATGCGCTGGGCATCGGTGTGGACGAGGGCGTCAGCCAGATCGGGGACGAGCAGATGCGGGATTACCGAGGTGTACCAGGAGCCGGGTCCGAGGACGACGACGTCGGCGACGCGGACTGCCTCGAGCGTCTCGCGGCAGGCGGGCGGACGGGCCGGCACGAGCCGCACCCCGCGGATCGTCCCGCGCGTGAGGGCCACCTCGGCCTGGCCGACGACGAGCGAGACCTCGTCGGGGTGGCCGGCCTCCAGGCCCAGCACGTCCGCCTCGATCGCCAGCGGCACGGCCGCCATCGGCAGGACGCGGCCCTGCACCTCGAGCAGCCGTCCGACCATGTCGAGCCCGGCGACGGGATCGCCGAGGCTCTGCCACACGCCGGCGATGAGCAGGTTGCCGATGGCGTGGCCGCCGAGCGGCCCGGTGCCGGCGAAGCGGGACTGGAGGACGTCGGCCCAGGCGCGACCCTCGGAGTGGTCGCCGCAGAGGGCGGCCAGCGCCATGCGCAGGTCGCCGGGGGGAAGGATGTCGAATTCCGCGCGCAGGCGTCCCGAGGAGCCGCCGTCATCGGCGACGGTGACCACCGCCGTCAGCTGCGCGGTGACGCGCCGCAGTGCCTGCAGGGACGCCGCCAGCCCGTGTCCCCCACCGAGGGCGACCACGGAGGGGGTGCGGGGTCCCGGCAGTGCGCGCATCACTCCAGCCCCAGGTCGCGGTGGACGACGTGGACCACCACCTGGTCGGCGCGCAGGCGGCGCGCCAACTCCTCGGCCAGGGAGGTGGAGCGGTGCTTGCCCCCGGTGCACCCCACGCCCAGGGTGGCCAACCGCTTGCCCTCGTGCAGGTAGCCCGGGATCATCGAGAGCAGCAGGGAGCGCACGGAGCCGAGCCATTCCTGCGCGGCGTCGTGGCCGAGGACGTACCCGGAGACGGCCTGCGAGAGGCCGGTCTGGGGGCGGAGCTCCGGCACCCAGTGCGGGTTCGGCAAGAAGCGGACGTCGAGCACCATGTCGGCATCCACGGGCAGGCCGTTCTTGAAGCCGAACGACATGAGGGTCAACCGGAACTCGCGGTCGTCCGCGCTGTTGAACGCGAACCCGACCCGGCTCGTGAGCTGGTGGACGTTGAGGTCGGAGGTGTCGAGCACCATGTCTGCAGCCGCCCGCAGCATGGCGAGCATGTCCCGCTCGCGCCGGACGCCGTCCAGCAGCGGCCCGTCGCCCTGCAGGGGGTGGGGCCGGCGGACGGACTCCTGGCGCCGGACGATGACCTCGTCGGTGGCGTCCACGTAGACGATTTGCGGCCACACGCCGGCGTGGTTCAGCGCCTCGAAGGCGGCGGGAATCTCCTCGAACTGGGCGCGCGTGCGAACGTCGAGCACGACAGCGACGCGCTGCATACCGCCGCCGCGGGCCGCATCCACGAGCTGGGGCAGCATGTTCGGCGGGAGGTTGTCGACGACGTACCAGCCCAGATCCTCCAGCGCGTGCGCGGCGGTGCGGCGGCCGGCCCCCGACATGCCCGTGATGACGACGAACCGCAACCCCGAGGTGCTCATGGTCTTCATTATGTCGTGATCTCGCCGGTCGCCGTGTTGACGGCCTCGGTCGGCTCGGTGGTCGCCAGGGCGTCCTTGACGGCCTGGGCCGTGCGCGGGCCAATGCCGGGGACGAGCGCGATGTCGTCCACCGACGCCGCGCGCAGCTTCTTCAGCGAGCCGAAGTGCTTCAGCAGCGCCTTGCGGCGCAGCTCTCCGAGGCCGGGGACGTCGTCGAGCAGCGACTCGACCATGGACGCGCTGCGGCGGCCGCGATGGTGGGTGATCGCGAAGCGGTGGGCCTCATCGCGGGCGCGCTGCAGCAGGAACAGGCCCTCGGACGCCCGCGGCAGGATCAGCGGGAATTCCTCACCGGGCAGCCACACCTCTTCGAGCCGTTTGGCGAGGCCGACGAGGGGGACGTCGTCGATGCCGAGTTCGGCCAGGGCGGCGTGGGCGGCGGCGACCTGGGGCGCACCGCCGTCCACGACGACGAGCGAGGGCTTGTAGGCGAACTTGCGCGCGGCTCCGGTCGTGGCGTCGACCAGCATCGCGCCCTCCCCGGACAGCGAGGCCTGGTCGTCCAGGTAGCGGCGGAAGCGGCGGGTGATCACCTCGTGGATCGCGCCGACGTCGTTGGAGCCCTCCACCGTCTTGATGAGGAAGCGGCGGTACTCCGAGCGGCGGGAGAGCCCGTCCTCGAACACGACCATGGAACCAACGACCTCGGTGCCCTGGAGGTGCGAGATGTCGTAGCACTCGATGCGCAGCGGCGGCGCATCGAGGCCGAGCGCCTCCTGCAATTCCTCGAGCGCTCGGTTGCGGGTGGCCAAGTCGGCCGCGCGCTTGGTCTTGTGGAGCACCAGCGCCTCGGCGGCGTTGCGTCCGACGGTCTCGAGCAGGGCGCGTTTGTCGCCGCGCTGGGGCACATGGACGCGGACGCGCCCCCCGCGGACGTCCGTGAGCAGCTCGGCCAGCGCGTCGCCGGACGCCGGCTCCACCGGCAGCAGGACCTCCTTGGGGACGCCCCCGGAGATCTCGATCTCGGGATCCGAGTAGAGCTGGAGGCAGAAGGACTCCACGAGCTCTGTCAGCGTCGAGTCGTCGGCGCGGTCAGCGACCCAGCCGCGCTCGCCGCGGACGCGCCCCGCGCGCACGTGGAACACCTGGATGGCCACCTCGAGTTCATCGGCGGCCAGGGCGATGACGTCGGCGTCCGTGCCGTCACCGAGCACGATGGCGTTGCGCTCGGTGGCGGATTCGAGCGCGCCGAGCTGATCGCGCAGGACGGCGGCCTTCTCGAACTCGAGGTTGTCGGACGCCGCCAGCATCTGGTTCTTGAGGCGGCGGGTGAGCTGGGTGGTGTTGCCGGCGAGGAAGTCGCAGACGTCGTCGGCGATGGCGCGGTGGTCGTCCGCGTCGATCCTGCCCACGCAGGGGGCCGCGCACTTGCCGATGTAGCCCAGCAGGCAGGGGCGTCCGGCTGCCTTGGCCGCCCTGAAGACGCCATTCGTGCAGGAGCGCATCGGGAAGACGCGCAGCAGGGAGTCGATGGTCTCGCGGATCGCCCAGGCCTGCGCGTAGGGGCCGTAGTACCGGTTGCCCTTGCGCTTGGCGCCGCGGCCGACGAACACGCGTGGGAACTCCTCGGCCCAGGTCACCGCGACCCACGGGTAGCTCTTGTCGTCGCGGTACTTGACGTTGAAGCGGGGATCGAACTGTTTGATCCACGTGTACTCGAGCTGCAGCGACTCCAGCTCGTTCCGGACGACGGTCCACTCGACCTTGGCGGCCGTGCGCACCATCGTCTGGGTGCGGAAGTGGAGGCCGGCCGGATCGGCGAAGTAGGAGTTGAGACGCTGGCGCAGGTTCTTGGCCTTGCCGACGTAGATGACCGTGCCGCCCGGGTCGCTGAAGCGGTAGACCCCGGGGCCGGTGGGGATGGTGCCCGGCGCGGGACGGTAGCTCGCCGGGTTCGCCATGCGGGCCAGCATAGGTGCGCGGCATCGGTGACCGGGGCGCACGGTCGGCCGGGGCAGGTGGCGGTGGTGCGGTCGAGGGACCGTCCGGCGTGCTCAGGGGGTCGGGGTCACCAGGCGCGCCACGTAGGGCAGGTTCCGCAGCCGGTCCCGCCACGGCAGGCCGAAGCCCACGAGGGCTTCGTCCACGGCCATCTCGTGGCCGAAGTACTGCGCGACGTCGAGGGCGACGCGTCCCGGCTTGACGAACAAGGTGGCGACCGACAGCGACGCCGGCCCCAGTGCGGCGAGGTGGGCGACCAGACGCTTCATCGTCCCCCCGGACTCGATCGCATCGTCGATCACGATGACATCCCGACCCGCGATGGGGATGTTCTGGTGGTAGACGATGGGCGAGGCATTGTGACGCTCCCCCGGCGTGTGGGGGCACGAGATGTAGTCCATCTCCACGCCGAACGTGAGCTGCCGGACGAGATCCGCGGTGACGAAGATGCCGCCCGGAACCACGGTGATCACCACCGCGTCGTCGAAGCGCTCGTTGAGCCGCGCCGCCACCGTGACGAGGCCGTCGCGGATCTCTTGGGGGCTGAGCACGATGTCACCGACGTGGGGCTGGCTCTGTTGACCGCTCATCTTCGAGTCCCTTCTGCGTGGGCGGATCCGCCCGGGCCATCATCTCGCTGGGTCACCCGCTCACTCCGACATCGTGGTTGGTCTGCCGACCACGATGTCGCAGTGAGCTCCCGGCAGGCCCCCGTGGGCACTTTTGGGCTGCCGCTCAGGGTGTTGTCGCCCGGCTTGGCTAGGGTGGCGCCATGACCCCTGATCGCCGCTCGCTGTTCACCTCCGCCGGTCTCGCCGCCCTGGCCGTCGGCACCTCGTCACTGGCGGGGTGCGCGAGCGGGTCCCGATCCCCCAGCGGGAACGCCCCGCAGGCGACGACCACACTCGAGATCGAGGCGTCCAGCATTCCGGTCGGCGGCGGCCGCATCCTCGACAACGCCAACTACGTGATCACCCAGCCGACGGCCGGCGAGTTCCGGGCGTTCAACAAGATGTGCACCCACCAGGGCTGCCCTGTGTCGTCGGTCGAGGACGGCCAGATCCACTGCCGCTGCCACGGCGCCGCGTTCTCGATCGAGGACGGTTCGGTCACGAACCCCCCGGCCACCGAGCCGCTGCGCGCCGCGTCCGCGACCGTGAACGGCGACTACGTGGAGATCTCCGGCTGAGCCCCGGGTTGGTTCAGAACGCGGGGCGACGCCTCACGCGAGCAACGGCTTGAGGTACTCGCCGGTGAAGCTCCCGGGATGCGCCGCGACCTCCTCGGGCGTGCCCTCGGCGACCACCGTACCGCCGCGTGAGCCACCCTCGGGACCCATGTCGATCACCCAGTCGGAGCACTTGATGACATCGAGGTTGTGCTCGATGACGATCACCGTGTTGCCCTGGTCGGCCAGGCGATTGAGGACGCCGAGCAGCTTGCTGATGTCCTCGAAATGAAGGCCGGTGGTCGGTTCATCGAGCACGTAGACCGTCCTGCCGGTCGACCGGCGCTGCAGCTCGGTGGCCAGCTTGACGCGCTGCGCCTCGCCGCCCGACAGCGTCGTGGCGGGCTGCCCGAGCCGCACGTAGCCGAGGCCCACGTCGACGAGGGTGTCCATGTACCGCTTGATCGCCGTGATGGGGGCGAAGAACTCGGCCGCCTCCTCAATGGGCATGTCGAGCACCTCGGAGATGCTCTTGCCCTTGTAGTGCACCTCGAGGGTCTCGCGGTTGTAGCGGGCGCCGTGGCACACCTCGCAGGGCACGTAGACGTCGGGCAGGAAGTTCATCTCGATCTTGATCGTGCCGTCACCCGAGCAGTTCTCGCAGCGGCCGCCCTTGACGTTGAAGCTGAACCGGCCCTGCTGATAGCCGCGCACCTTGGCCTCGGGCGTTTCGGCGAACAGCTTGCGGATGCGATCGAACACGCCCGTGTAGGTGGCGGGGTTGGAGCGCGGCGTCCGGCCGATGGGCGACTGGTCGACGTGGATCGCCTTGTCGACGTTCTCGAGCCCTTCGATGCGACGGTGGTGCCCGGGCACGTCCTTGGCGGAGTAGAGGTGGCGGGCCAGAGCGCGATAGAGGATCTGGTTGACCAACGAGCTCTTGCCCGAACCGGACACGCCCGTCACCGAGGTCATGACGCCGAGCGGAAAGCTGACCGTCACGTCCTGGAGGTTGTTCTCGGTGGCCCCCCGGACGGTCACCTTCTTGCCGGTGCCCGTGCGTCGCACCAGGGGGACGTCGATGCGCCGGCGTCCGGCCAGGTAGGCGCCGGTGAGAGACTCCTTGCTCTTGAGCAGTTCCTTGACCGGCCCGGAGACCACCACGTGCCCACCGTGCTCGCCCGCCCCCGGACCGATGTCAACGCACCAGTCGGCGACGCGAATGGTGTCCTCGTCGTGCTCGACGACGATGAGGGTGTTGCCGAGGTTGCGCAGGCGGATGAGCGTCTCGATGAGGCGGCGGTTGTCGCGCTGGTGCAGGCCGATGGACGGCTCGTCGAGCACATAGAGGACACCCACCAGCCCCGACCCGATCTGGGTCGCGAGCCGGATGCGCTGCGCCTCGCCGCCCGACAGGCTGCCGGCCGAGCGTGACAGGCTGAGGTAGTCGAGGCCGACGTCGAGCAGGAACCGCAGCCGCTCGTTGATCTCCTTGACCA
>JAKDIK010000343.1 GCA_030450535.1 Propionibacteriaceae bacterium | reverse complement strand
CAGGGCAGCGCTATCCGGGATGGCAGGCAGCTCGCCATCGACGCCGCCCAGCACACGATTCACTTCGAGACCTACATCTGGAAGTCCGACCGCGTCGGCCGCCGCGTCAAGGACGCCCTCACCCGCGCCGCCCATCGCGGCGTCAACGTCTACGTCGTCCACGACTGGTTCGGCAACCTCGTGGTGCCGCAGAGCTTCTTCCGGTTCGACCCGCTCATCAAGGCGAAGCCCCACTACCCGTGGACGGGGATGCGCGGCATGGTCGTCCGCGGCCCCGGCCTCAACCACCGCAAGCTTCTCGTCGTCGACGGCCGGGTCGCCTTCGTCGGCGGGTACAACATCGGTTCGCTGTACGGCAACCGCTGGCGCGACACGCACCTGCGCGTGGCCGGGCCCGCGGCGTCCGAACTCGAGAACGCGTTCGTCGACTACTGGAACCAGTCGCGCGGCCGCGACCACCACGCCCTGCCGCAGCCGGCCAAGCGCCTGTGGCGCCAGGACGTCGCGGTGGTCCGTAATGTGCCGAGCGTCGGCGTGTACCCGATCCGGTACATGTACCTGGAGGCCATCGACCGGGCGCGCGACCACATCTGGCTGACCCACGCGTACCTCATCCCCGACGACGACCTCATCTACGCGCTCACCGACGCCGTGGATCGGGGCGTCGACGTCCGCATCATCGTGCCCGCAGAGTCGAACCACATCGTCGCCGACTGGCTGAGCCGCGGCTTCTACCAGACCCTGCTGAGCCGGGGGGTGCGCCTGTACCTCTATCAGGGTGCCATGGTGCACGCGAAGACCGCGACGATCGACGGCCGCTGGTCCACGGTGGGGACGGCCAACCTCGACCGGCTGAGCCTCACGGGCAACTACGAGATCAACCTCCAGCTGCTGGACGGCCCGCTCGCCACCGAGATGGAGGGCATCTTCGTCATGGACGCGAGCCAGTGCCGCGAGCTCACGCTCGACGAGTGGCGCACCCGCCCGTGGCTCGAAAAACTCTCGGAGGCGATCCTGGCGCCGCTGCGACCCCTGCTCTGATCGGGGGACCCCCCGGGGAACCAGCCTGATTGAACCCTGAACAGTCCGCGTGTCGCTGGCGCGAGCATGAGCGTCGTGACTAGGTTGGTTGGCATGGGAACGATCATTGCTTACATCGTCATCGGCCTGCTGGGCGGCGCCATCGCCAAGGCCATCATGCCGGGCACCCAAGGTGGCGGCTGGGTCGCAACGATCCTGCTGGGCATCGTGGGCGCTCTTCTGGGCGGCTTCCTCGGTGGAGCGCTCTTCGGAGTCAACTACAACGACATCTTCTCGCTGCAGGGCCTGCTGTTCTCGGTCCTCGGTGCGCTGCTGATCCTCGCGATCTGGGGCTTCCTCGCCCGTCGTCGCGCCTGACCCCTCGTCCGCTCGCTACGACCGCTTCGCTGAAGCACCAATCAAGAAACGGCGCCCCTCGAGGCGCCGTTTCTGCATGTTCGGACGGTCGGCCCGGCTACACCAGGCGGCGGTCGGTCGCCCAGCGCGTGAGCTGGTGACGGTTGGAGAGCTGGAGCTTGCGCAGCACGCTGCTCACGTGCGTCTCGACGGTCTTGATCGAGATGAACAGCTCCTTGGCCACCTCCTTGTAGGCGTAGCCGCGCGCGATGAGGCGCAGCACCTCGCGCTCACGCTGGCTGAGCCGGTCGAGATCCTCGTCGATGGACGCCACGTCGATGGCGCCGCTGAAGGCGTCCAGCACGAACCCCGCCAACCGTGGGCTGAACACGGCGTCGCCGTCGGCCACGCGTCCGATCGCCTCGACGAGCTCGGAGGCCGAGATCGACTTCGTCACGTACCCCCGGGCCCCGCCGCGGATGATGCCGATGACGTCCTCGGCGGCGTCCGACACGCTCACGGCGAGGAACTTCACGTCCGGCGTCTTCGCCGTCACCTGCTTGAGCACCTCGACGCCACCCCCGCCCGGCAGGTGCACGTCCAGCAGGACGACCTCGGGCATCGTCCGCAGGATCGTCTCCACCGCGGTCGGCACATCCTCGCCCTCGCCGACGATCGTCACGAACGGTCCGATGTCGTGTTTGACACCGCTGCGGAACATCGCATGGTCGTCCACGATCACCACCCGGCGCTGGCCGGGCCGCCCACCCGCGGCCCTGGCGTCCGGCTGGGGCGCGGCCGCCTCCGTGCCGGGCCCTGCCGGGCTGGTCGAACCGGTCGCGCCGGTCGGCTCGCCAGCGCTGCTCGGATCGGTCGCGCCGCCTCGTTCGTTGTCGCTCATAGCCTCATCTCCAGACTCACCTCGGTGCCACGTTCGGCGTCCGACCGGATGCGAGCCACCCCGTGGTGACGCTCCATCCGGTCGAGGATGCTCCCCCGGACGCCCATCCGGTCGTCCGCGACGAGCTCGGGATCGAAGCCCCGACCGCGGTCGCGGACGAACACCTCAACGGAATCCTCGCCGACCTCAGCGTAGACGTCCACCAGCGACGCACCCGAGTGCTTCGCCGCGTTGACCATCGCCTCGCTGGCGGCCTTGACGAGTTGCTCCAGCCGGGGCGAGAGCGGCACATCGCCGACGGTGACGCACTCGACGCTGACGTCGAAGTCGTCCTCGACGATCTGGGCGGCCTCGAGCAGGGCGTCGCGGAGCGTCTCGGCGGTCGACGGCGCGCCGTAGAGCCACTGGCGCAACTGCCGTTCCTGACGGCGAGCCAGCCGCACGACCTCCCGTGGGTCGGAGGCCTGGCGCTGGATCAGGGCGAGCGTCTGCAGCACCGAGTCGTGGAGGTGGGCGGCCATGTCGGCACGCGCGTCGCTGAGC
>JAKDIK010000342.1 GCA_030450535.1 Propionibacteriaceae bacterium | reverse complement strand
GCCGCCGCCCGGACGCCCGGGCTGGACGGCCGCGACGCCGAGCTCGCCGCCACGATCGCGGAGCTCCTCGAGCAGCCCACCGTCGCCGTCGCCGGCTCTCCCGCGGTGACACTGGACGCACTACGCGACTTGGGCGTCACGGGACGGGCAGAATTCGGCACGCCGGACGAGAATGTCCTCACCCATCTGCGCGCGGACGGTGAGGCGTGGCACCTGTTCGCGTACCACTTCCGCTACGAAGGCATCGCCACCACCGTCGACATCACCCTGCCCGGCGTGGGCGCGGTCCACCGCATCGACCCATGGTCCGGGGCGCTTCGGCCCCAGGACGGCGTCCGCACTGAGGACTCCGACGAGACCAGCCGCACCATCATCACCCTCACCCTCGCCCCCGGGGAGATCGCCCTGCTCACCCTCGACACCACGGCCGAACCGACGGAAAGCAAGCCCGCGGCGTCCGAGCTGCTCGCAGAACTGCCCACCTGGACGCGCGTCATCGAAAGCTGGGACGCCGGCGAGCCCGACATCATCACCGAGGATCGCGGGTTGGGCTACACGACGACCGAGGTGCGTCCCACCACCGCTGTGACCCTGCTGGACGCTGGCGAAGGGCCGCTGGCGCCCTGGCTCGAGCTGGACGCCGTGGGCCCCGAGGTCTCCGGCGTCGGGGAATACCGCGCGTCGCTCAGTTTGGACGCCCTCCCTGACGCCCGGGGCGGCCGCTATCTCCTCGACCTGGGCTCGACCTCGGGCGGCCTGGGACACGTGGTGGTCAACGGCGGCGAGCGGCGGGGATTCGACACCTCGCGTCCGGTCGTGGACGTCACCGAAGACCTTCGCACGGGCACCAACGAGGTGGTCGTTCGCGTGGCCAGCTCGCTCAACAACCGCCTCATCGCCCGCGGCTACTACCACGAGATTCCGGACATGATGGCAATCGTCGAGCACCAGGAGACGACCCCCCACGACGTCCACCCGCGTCCGCACGGCCTGATCGGACCCGTCCGGCTCGTGCGTCGCACCACGCGGCCCCACGCCGACGCCTGACCTCGGCCCGACCCACCGTCCTGTCCTGTCCCGAATTGGACCCGACTTTGTGTCGCCATGGCGCCAATACCTCGGGTCCAAATCAGCGAGCTGAGTGACGTTCGCAGCCGTGTCACGTTCGCAGCTGGGTCACGTTCGCAGCTGAGTCACGTTCGCAGCTGAGTCACGTTCGCAGGTGAGTCAGGTAGCGGGCGTGCCGCCGGGGCCGTCCGGTCGGATCGACCCGCCGGGGCGGAATCACCTCGGCGGGGCCATGCTCGGGAAGACGCACGCGCCAGCGATCAGCGTCGGGATCATGGCTGGGCTCCACGGTGCCGTGGTGGTGAGGGCACACGAGGACGAGGTTGGACAGGTCGGTCCGACCGCCGGCCCACCAGGGCACGATGTGGTGTGCGTGGCACGCCTCGGGCGTGGCCGGGCAGCCGGGAAACACGCACCCCCGATCCCGGACGGCCAGGGCCACGCGCTGCTCGTCGGTCACCACCCGCTTCGCCCGGCCTTGGTCGAGCACCTCCGACCGACCGCCGAGCACCACGGGCAGCACCTCGCAATCACACAGCCAGCGACGCAGCGTGCCGGCGTCGATCGGCGCTCCCGAGCCCACCAGCCTCCCCCGCAACGGGCGCGTGCCGGGCGGGGTGACCTGCACCGGCAGCGGGCGACCGTCTGGGGAGGCGATCCCCGAGGCGCGGCACAGCTCCTCCCACGTCAGGGTGACGACCACGCGCGGCCGGTCACCGCCGTGCTTGGGCGACAGCCTCGTCCGTGCGAGGGCGTCCACCATCGCGACCAAGCCATCTGCCCGGCGCATGGCAGGCGACACCGGCGTCGAAGTCGGATCGATCGCCTCCAGTCCTCGGCGCTGCGCCTCGGCCCAGGCGGCCACCATCTTCACCAGCGGCTCCGCCTGCGCCACCGGCAGCGACCCCCTGATCAGCATCGAGCCGCAATGATCGTCGGTGAAGGTCAAGTGCCGGGCACGCATCGCCATCGCGTACTCACGCTCCAGCCGGGCCGCCTCCCGCTCCTCGCAGATCTCCGGCGCCAACAGCTCCAACAACCGCCCCGACAGCCTGCGCAGTTCGGTGCCGTTGTGGGTCGCCGCGAAGCCGACCATCATCTCCTGCGCCTCATCCACCACCGGTCCCAGCACGTCCTCGGGCAAGGCGTCCAACACCGCCGTGATCGCCTCCGCCTGCCCGGGCGACACCGCCCCCGAGCCCACCGCAGACCCCACCACCGGGAACCGCGCCAACCGGTGCCCGCCCCCGATGAGCCGACCCGCTTCCGCGCGCGTCAGGCGGGCCGCATCCATCAGCCACGTCGATGCCGACGTGCCGTGCTCACGCCAGGCGATCGAGTCGTCATCCACCTGCGCGGCCAGCCCCGCGACCCAGCCCTGAAGCCGGCCAACCAGGCCCAGGCCGGCCAACACCAGGTCCAACTGCTCACCGTCCGAACGGAGGCGCAGCCGCTCCTCGGTCAGCACGTCCACCGCGCGTCCGATCAGCGACACCAGCCCGGCATCGTCCAACCTCGCCCACTCCTCCGTTTCCATATCCGAACGCTAGCGCCCGCACCCGACATTTTTCGAGCTCATCGCCTCATCTGACTAGGATCTGTGGAAACCTATTCGATCTTATGTTCCCATCCCCGCTGCCCCCTGCCGCCTCAGCCGCGAGCCATGGGCGCAGGGGCGCACCAGCCCGCAACCGGCGTCCGGGCCCACGCATCCGGCATGATGGACGGGTGGTCGCCCGGTACCCCATTCCCGCCCGCCCACC
>JAKDIK010000341.1 GCA_030450535.1 Propionibacteriaceae bacterium | reverse complement strand
TGATGCCGAGGATGTTTGGGTCTGCCAGCAGGTTGCGCACCATCGCCTGCAATGCGGCCCCGCACACGGCGAGCCCCGCGCCCACCGCGACGCCGAGCAGGACGCGGGGCAGCCGGACGTCCCAGATGATCGTGTCGTTCGTCCACGACCACGTCGCGGCCTCGGCGGGCCTGGCAAGCACGTGATGGGCGACGATGGCGAGCACCTCGGCGGGCGGCACGGCGACCGCACCCACCACGGTGGCGACCAGCGCGCTACCGGCCAGCAGCGCGGCGAGGGCGAGCAGCCACGCGGCGGCGACGCGATTCCGGGCCCGGACGCCCAAGGGGTCGGACGGCGGCCGCGTTGCTGGGAGCGGCGAGGAGGCTGGGTCCGACGAGGGCACGGCGCGGCGCGCCTCGGCAGTCATGGGGTCGAACCTAGCCCTCAGGATCACTTATTGCGACCAGATCGCAGGTAAACGTTGGGTGACATGTGCATGCGCTGCCCGCCATGGCAAGACTGACGATGCCGACCCGCTTCACCCGAAGATCGGGGTTGGAGTATCGACCCTCATCTTCGGGTGGGACGGCTCTCAGGCCGTGAACCGGACGCGACCCTCGAGGAGGTCCACGTCGGTCAGCGTCGCCCGGACCTGTGAGCCCAGCTCCACGCCGTCGCCCACCAGCGGCGCCTGGACGGCCGGCTCGGCGAGCTGGGCCTCGCCGGCGTCCCGCTTCTCGTCCCACGCGATCACCGTGACGTCGAACTCCTCGCCCTCACGACCCGACAGCACCAGGGCCTCCACCAAAGAGACGATGCCCCGCTCGTAGGCGTTGGAGCGGCGCAGGGCGTCCGCCATCACCTCCGGCAACGAGGGCAATTCCTCACGAACCCAGTCGGGGATCTCCTCCCCTGCGCACACCGAGAGACAGATCTGGCTCACGTACCGGTCCACCAGCCGGCGCAGCGGGGCGGTGCAGTGCGCGTACGGCGCCATCATCGCGCCGTGCAGCGGCTGCTCCGGCGGCTCGCCGTCAAAGGCCGCGTACCCCGCCCCGCGGAACAGCAGCGTCGACGCATTCAGCATTGCCGCATGCCGCGGGTTGGTCGGGTCCAGTGACCGCACGAATTCGGGATACCCGACCGATCCCGGCCAGCGGATCCCGAGCCCCTTCGCCACCCGCCGCAGCCGATCCACCGACCACTGCTCGGCCGGCGGCAGCGTGCGCAGGATCCCCACGCCGGCGTCCAACATGATCTGGGCCGCCGCCATACCGGTCATGAGCGAGATTTCGGCATTCCAGTCCTCCACGGGGAGGCCGGCGCGGTAAGAGAGCTCCCAGCGCCGCGGTCCGGCGGCGTGCACCTCCTGGCTCGGGACCCGCAGGCTGACCGCCCCCCGCTCCACCTCCAGCGCCAGCCGCAGCAGGCCCACCTCGCGCAACAGCACCAGCACCTCGTCGGCCGTGCCGGCGTCCAGATCGGCCTGCACGCCCGCGTAGTCCAGCTTCGCCCGGCTGCGGACGCGCGCCCTCGCCACCGTGGACGCCGTCACCACGCCCGAGGCGTCCAGCGTGTGCTCCCACACCAGCGCCGGCCGCAGCTGGTCGGGCAGCAGGCTCGCCGCCCCCTCGGCCAGGACCGGCGGGTGCAGCGGCGTCCGCTCGTGGGGCGCGTACAGCGTGACGCCTCGCGCGTGGGCCTCGGTGTCGATCGAAGCGCCGGGCGCGACGAAACTCATCAGGTCGGCGATCGCGTACAGCACCCGGAAGCCGTCACCTGCCCGCTCGATGAACAGCGCCTGGTCGAGATCGGTCGAGCTCGGCGGATCGATGGTGACGAACGGAACGTCGGTCAAGTCCCGCTCCGGCAGATTCACCCCGGACGCCGCCGCCTCGGCCTCGGCGAGCACCGCCGGTGGAAACTCCGTCGGGACCTCGAGGGATTCCTTCAGCCGCGCGAACCCCTCCCGGATCGGACCCGGAACGCCCTGGGGTGTGGCGATGCGGCGCGCCGGCATGTCAGAGCCCCGACTCGTTCGTGCGCACGAGGATGCGGTTGCACTCCTCGCAGCGCAGCACCTCGTCGGCGGGCGCCCCTCGGTAGCGCATCATGTCGGCCGACGTCGCCTCCAGCTGGCAGCCCGTGCAGCGCCCGCGCTGCAACAGCGCCGCGCCGACACCGCCGGATTTCTCCGCCACGCGCGCGTACAGCCCCAGCAGTTCCTCGGGCAGGGTCGCGGCGAGGGCATCGCGCTCGGCGGTGTGGCCGGCGGCCTCGGCGTCCAGCTCGGCCAGCTTCGCCCGGCGCGCCTCGAGGACGCCGCGCAGCTCGGCCTCGGCCACCGCTCGCGCCTGCGTGGCCGCGTCCAGCGCCGCCGTCGCCTCGTCGAGCGCCTCCATGGCCTCCAACTGGAGGTCCTCCAGGTCGCCGATCCGCTTGCCGAGGTGCGCGATCTCCTCCACCATCGCCGACAGCGCCTTGGGATCGGCGATCTCGCCGGCGTCCACCCGCTGCTGGTTGCGCTCGCGCCGCTGCCGCACGGGCACGATGTCGTTCTCGGCCTTGGCGGCCTCGCCACCGGAGTCCGCCACGCGCGTCTCTGCTTCGACGACGCCCTCGGCCAGCGCGTTGCGCCGCGCGTGGAGGCGCTGGGCCTCAGCGGTCTCGGGCAGGGTCCGGCGCCGGTGCTCGATCTGGGCGAGCGCGGTGTCGACGCTCTGGAGGTCGAGCAGTCGCCGCTGCAGGTCCGGGGCAGCCTTCATGGTTCCTCCTCTGCGGTGTCGCTCGCGACCATACCGCAGCCCGCCTTCGCTCCCCCGCCCGCTGCCTCGCCTGCTGCCTCGCCTGCTGCC
>JAKDIK010000340.1 GCA_030450535.1 Propionibacteriaceae bacterium | reverse complement strand
TGCACCCACGTCACCACACTAAACCAGCAGGACGCCCCCGCGAGGGCGGGGCGGGCCGGGGGCCCCCCGCCGCTACGCTGCATCTATGGCAACGATCGTCCTGACCGTCCTCGGGACGACCGCCCCGGTCTCGTCTCCGCCCTCTCCGACGCCGTGGCCATTCGCGGCGGCAACTGGCGCGAGGCGCACATGGCGCGCCTCGCCGGGAAGTTCGCTGGGATCGTCCTGGTGGAGGTTCCCTCCGATGCGATGGCCGGAGTGCGTGACGACGCCGCGCGCCTGTCCGCCGAGGTGGGCCTCGACGTGGTTGTCACCCCCGCCGACTCCGCCGCGCCCGACGACGGCGATCTGTTCACTCTCTCGTTGGTGGGCCGGGATCGGCCCGGCATCGTGCGTGAGGTCTCGGCGGCGCTCGCGGAGCCCGGTGTCACCATCGATGAGTTCGCCACCCGGCCTCACCCTCCGCAGTCGCCGGATCGAGGACGGCGAGCAGCTCGCGCACTCGGGGATGCCCGCCGCGTCCAGAACCGATCACTCGAACATGTGTATCAGCCTACGGGCGCGCACCCACACGAACGATGTGCCTGTGGACAGCCGCGCCTCATACGCAACCGCCCCGCCCCGGGGGAGACAACAGCGGCCCTCTCCGCAACACTGAGTCCATGACCCACACGCGAGTCGTCAGCTACACCCGGACTGTCAACGCCACGCCCGAGGCCTTGTTCGAGTTGGTCGCGGACCCCGCCCGCCAGCCCGAGTGGGACGGCAACGGGAACCTCGGCAACGCAGACCGCGGCCAACGCGTCAACGCCGCCGGGGATGTCTTTGTGATGACCAACACGAACGGCAAAGTGAAGGAGAACCACGTCGTCGAGTTCGAGGAGGGACGGCGCATCGCGTGGCTCCCCGCAGACCGGGGCATGGAGCCGCCCGGGCACCTGTGGCGCTGGGAGTTCGCGCCCGAGGGCACTGCCACGCGCGTCACCCACTCTTATGACTGGTCGAACCTCACGGAGGAAAAGCGTATGGAGAAGGCCAAGAACACGACGGCGGAGAACCTCGCCTCGTCCGTCGACCGCCTCGCAGACCTCGCCGAGCGCTCGTAGACGCCGGCCCTACGGCGCACATCAGGGCCGCTCCCCCTGCCGGATCGCCTCCGCGATCGGGGTCTCGCCGTCCGAAAAGCGGATCGCGGAGCCGATGGTCTCGTCATCCGCGAGCACGGCGGCGACGACGGCGGCCACGTTGGCCCGTGAGGTCTCAGTCTCCCCGGCCGCACGGCGCAAAGAAGCTCGCCGGAGAACAGACCGCCTGGCGCATCCGGATCGGCGACTACCGCGTGATCTATGACGTCTTCGACGCAGAGCTGGTCGTCACCGTGGTGCGCGCTGCACACCGCCGCGAAGCCTATCGGTAGCCCTGGACAGCTCCGAGACAATTCTTGCCTGTTGACCGAGCAGGGCTGTTCTCCCGCCGAAGCGTCCCCGCCCAGCGACAGGGTCACACGTCAGTCGAACAGCAGTTGCTCGGTCGTGATGGTGTCCCAGACCGGGCGAGGCAGGTCATCGCCCCGCTCGGGCTCGACGACGTCGCTGTGGGCGCCGCAGCCGTGGTCGACGGAAACGACCCGGGCGTCCGAGGGCGAGAACTGGTTCGCGCACACACCGAACTGGCGGCCGAGGCTGCCCGAGAGCCGGACGAAGTAGGCGCAGCCCTGGCACACACCCGGCGCCTGCTTGGTCATGGCGTTGTGCGGGCCGCCGTCGCCGTCGACCCACCGTTCGGCGGCCTCCTCGCGTCCGTACGGGCTGAGCACACGCTCGCGTCCCAGCCCCAGCTCGGCCACCACGGCCCGGGTCTGCTGCCACTCGGCGGGATCGGCGTCGCGGGCCGCGTCGCCGCCGGTGAAGCCGGCCTCGAGGCGAGGATCGTTGTCGGGCGTCGGCATCATGACGCCGGGCGTGACATCCCCCGCCTCCACGCGGTCCGACCACGGCACCCAGGACGGAGCGAGCAGCGCGCCGTCGCCGGGCAGCAGGCACACCTCGCTCACGGTGACCACGCGGGCCCGGGAGGCGCGGACGACGGTGACAGCCCAGCGCCAGCCGGGATAGCCGGGATGGTCGCACGCGAAGTAGTGGGTGGCCACGCGGGCCTCCTCGGCGCGGGTGCCGAGGTGCTCGCCGACGGCGATCACCCCGGCCTGCGCGACGGCGGCGGAGTGCGCCAGCTCGACGGCCTCGGCGCAGGCGGCGTCCAGTTCGGGGGCGCGGACCGCCATCAGAGCTCCAACTCGTCGGCGACAGCGCGCAGCACCTGCGCGGTCTTCTGCGCGTGCCGGTTGTCGGGGTGACGCCCATGGCGGTATCCATTGCCGATGCCGTCCAGCATTTTGATCAGGTCCTCGACGATGACGGCCATCTCCTCGGGCTTCTTCCGCGACGCCTTCGACAGGGACGCCGGCGCATCGACGAGGCGCACCGAGAGCGCCTGTGGGCCCTTCTTGCCGTCGACGATGCCGAACTCGACCTTCTGCCCCCGCTTCAGCGTGGCGACGCCGTCGGGCAGCGCGGCCGTCCGGACGTAGACGTCGTCGCCCCCCTCGTCACTGGAGAGGAAGCCAAAGCCCTTCTCAGCGTCGAAGTAACGCACGCGGCCTGTCGGCATGGTGATGCTCCTGAAGATCGGTCCCAATGGCTCACCAAGCCTACCGGGTTAGCATGGGCGCCATGGCGACGTGGACCGATGGCCCCGAGTACGCGCCCCTGACGCGACCGGACGTGTTCGTCGCGCCCGACGCCGCACCCCTCCCGCAGGCCGAGCCCGCCGCGTCCCCGGCG
>JAKDIK010000339.1 GCA_030450535.1 Propionibacteriaceae bacterium | reverse complement strand
CGTCGAAGGTGTCGTCGGCGAACGGCAGCTGGAGGGCGTCGGCGTTGACGAAGCCGAGGTCGGGCTGCCGGCGCCGGCCCTCCGCGAGCATGCGGAACGAGAGGTCGGCGGGGACCACCAGCGCGCCGGCGTCCGCCAGCGGTCGCGACGACGAGCCGGTGCCCGCCGCGAGATCGAGGATCGACTGGCCCGGGCGCGGGTCGATCGCCTGCACGGTGCGGGCCCGCCAGTAGCGCTGCAGCCCGCCCGTCATGAGGTCATTCATGAGGTCGTAACGGCCGGCCACGCCATCGAACATGGCCGCGACGTCGGAACGGCGCTTGGCGAGCGTGGCTCGCGCATCGAACTTCTGCACGGCCCCGATCCTCTCACGCGGCCCAACACCTCCGGCCCCCTGCGCGGTTTCGTCCGGGTTGGTCCGTGGGGGAGAATCGGGGCCATGGCGTCCCGTACCCCCGTTCTCACCGCGACCGGCATCAGCAAGGCGTTCGGTGGCGTGACCATCGTCGGCGACTTCTCGCTGACCGTGTATCCCGGGGACGCCGTGGCGCTCACGGGCCGCAACGGCGCCGGCAAGTCGACCATTCTGCGCATGCTGATCGGCGCCCAGAAGCCCGACACCGGACGCGTCGAATTCGAGGGACTCCGCATGAGCGAGACCAACCCCCAGATCCGGCGCGGGATGGCGTCCGTCATCGACGACCTCGACTTCTTTCCCGACCTCTCGGTCGTCGAGCACCTCGACCTCATGGCCCGCGCCCACGGCGTGCCCGACTCCGACGAGCACGTGGACGCCGTGCTCCACGAGGTGCAACTCGTCCCCCAGTCCGGTCAGTTGCCGGGCACGCTGAGCTCCGGACAGCGGCGTCGGCTCGCCCTCGCGACGGCGTTCGTCCGGCCCCGCCGCCTGCTCGTGCTGGACGAGCCGGAGCAGCGCCTCGACGTGGAGGGCGTCGCCTGGCTCGCCGACCGGCTCGTCGCTGAACGCAAGCGCGGGCTGGCGATCGTCATGGCCTCCCACGAACCGCACCTGGTGGACGCCGTCGCCACCCGCACCATCCGCGTCGTCGGGCCCGAGCCGGCCGCGGTGGGCGCGGGCGCGGAGGCCGGGGCGAGCGCGGAGGGTGAGCAGTGAGCAAGCGGTCCCGCAAGCAGTCGCGCCCGAGCAGGCAGGTGGCCGCGCCGCCGCCGGAGCCCGAAGTGCCCGAGCCGCAGGCCGCCGACTACGCCGGACGGGACTGGAACTTCGCCTTCCTGCCCGAGGCCGAGGCGCACTGGGTGGATGAAGCCGCCCTGCACGGCCTGATGAAGGACTGGCGCCACGGCCGCGCCACCCGCACGATCGGGCAGGTCCTCTCGGATGCATACTTCGCCGTCTTCACGGTCGTCCTGCTGGGCGCCATGGTCGTGAACGCAATCATCGGCAGCCAGCACGCCGCGGCGTCCTGCACCACCGCCGACTGCGCGACCGGCCGCACCCTCATTCCCTGGGGCGTGTACTTCGCGTTGTGCGCGCTCACGTTGGGCATGGCGCGGCTGTTCGGGCCCGTGCTCGCCTCGGCCGCCGAGGGCTTCTGGCTCATGGACGCCCCCATCGGCCGCGCCCGCCTGCTGCGGCCCCGGCTGTGGGGCGTCATCGCGCTCGCCGGGGTCGTGACGGGCGCGCTGCAGGCTGTCGTGGCGGCCCTGGCCGGCGAGCCGGGACACCTGGTCGCCGCATTCGCCGCCGCCACCGGGTTGTCCTGTGCGGGGCTCATGGCGTGGGCGGCCGCCGAGCAGTCGGGGGAGCGCTCGCGTCCGCTGGCGGTCGTCCGCGGCGTCGCCACCCTCGGGGCGATCCTGGCGCTGGCAGCCATGGTGGCCGTGTCGGCCGGGTGGCTCGCCGCCGGCGCCCTTGCCGTGCCGGACGTCGTGCCCTGGGGGCTGGCTGCCTTCGGCGCGCTGCTCGCGCTGGGCTGCGGGATCCTGGCACACCGTCGGCTGGACGACATTCCGCGCGCCCGATTGACGAGCGGCGGGTCGCTCGTCAGCAGCATGCAGGGCGCGATGTTCGCCCTCGACCTCGGCCTGGCCCGCGACATCCTCGTCGAGCGCGAGGCGGCCACGCGAGGTCACGTCCGACCCGTGGCGGGACGCGGCGTCGGCGCCTTCTCGCTGGTGTGGCGCGACGTCCAGCGGCTGGCCCGGTTCCCGCGGCCGATCGTGGGCGTGGTGGGGGCGGCTCTGGTGCCCTACGCGCTGGACGCCATCGGGCTCGGTATCGTCACCCCGCTGTTGGGCGCGCTGGCCCTCGTGGTGGCCCTGATCCCGACGTTCGGCGCCCTGCGCGTCCTCTCCCGCACCAGCGGGCTGGCCCGGGCCCTGCCGTTCTCCACCCGCGAGATCCGGCTGGCGACCTCGGTGGTGCCGGCCCTGCTGGCGCTGCTGTGGTGCGCGCTGGTTACCCCGTCGATGTCGGGCATCCTCGGCGGCGTCGTCCGCGAGCCCCTGGACGCCGCGCTGGCGGGATTGGCGACGGCCGCGGCGGGCCTGCTGGGCGCCATGCGCTGGCAGACCGCCAAGCCCGTCGACTTCCAGGTGCCCATGCTGGCCACCTCATCCGGCGCCGTGCCGCCCACGCTGATCTTCAACCTGCTGCGCGGTTTCGACATGGTGGCGCTGGTGACCGCGCCGATGCTGCTCGGGGCGGCGCCGATCTGGTCGCTGGGCATGGCGGCGGTGGTGGGCGGCTTCCTGACCGCAGGCTTCAACACTGCCGACATGACCGCGGAGGCCGAGGAGCAGAAGAAGCAACTTGCTGCCGAGCGCGCCGCCGCCGGGCGGGGCGCCCCGGGCCGTGGTGCCGCGGG
>JAKDIK010000338.1 GCA_030450535.1 Propionibacteriaceae bacterium | reverse complement strand
ATGCGACAGTCGGGGGGCGATTCGGTGGGGGATGGGGGCGTCGAGTGACCGACCTGCGTCGGACGTCCTACCGCGGGGGCTCCGGACGCCGCAGCCGCACGATGTCGCGCACCGCCGCGACGAACTCCGCAGGTGAGGAGAAGACCAGGTCGGATGCCACCCGCACGACCTGCCAGCCGTGCCGGGCCAGGCGCAGGTCGCGGGCCAGATCGCGGGAACGGGCGCTGGCGTGGACGTGGCGGCCGTCCAGCTCGATGTCGAGGCCCAGCGCGCCGAACACGAGGTCGCCGTAGGCGAGCAACTCCTCGCCGCGGGCGTCGTAGATGGCGCGGTTGCCCTCCCAGCCCGTGACGTGCGCCTGGCGCAGGAGCTTGTGGGCCTCGAGCTCCAGCGGGGACCACGGTCGGTCGCGCATCATCGCGAGGGTTGTGCGCAGTCGGGCGAACCCGCGGCGTCCGGGGGAGAGGATCAACGCCCGATTCAGGTCGAGAAGTGGGACGCCGAGCCGAAGCGCGTCCGCCAGGGCGGCGTCGCCCTGCTCGACGGCCAGGTCGAGGGCGGTGAGGGGGCGAGCGGTGATGACGTAGCCGTCCATGCGGCGGGTGAGCGTGGGATCCACGTGGCGCCGCTCGAAGCGGTAGCCGGGTTGGGTGGTGCGCAGCCCCTCGGTGGCGATCGTGATGTCGCGCGGAGGCGGGACGTGCGCCCAACCGCCGAGGACCGCGGCCGCGGCGCCGGTGACGATGGCGTTGGGCTCGGCCAGCCGCGCGGCTCGGGCACGGATTTCCAGCGAGCGGGCCTCGGCGGTACGGGCGTAGATGCCCGGCAACAGCCGGGTGAGTTCGCCGCGGCGCACGGCGCCGTCGATGATGCCCTTCAGCCGGGGGTGGTTCCGGCGCGCCATGACGCCGCGGCCGGCGCTCAGGGCGGCGTCCAGATCTGGGTGCATGGCACTCATTGCACCGGACGCCGGCCGCTGCGGGACGGTTGAGGTGAGTGGTTGTGGATAACTTCTTCGGACGCGGATGCTGACGCGGCGGGCGCGGCTGCTGACGCGGCGGGCGCGGCTGCTGACGCGGCGGGCGCGGATGCTGACGCGGGGCGGGGCGGGGCGCGGATGCTGACGCGGCGGACGCGGGTGCCCGGACGCGGATGCCCGGCGCGGGTGCGGGTGCCGGACGCGGATGCCCGGCGCGGGTGCGGGTGCCGGACGCGGATGCCCGGCGCACGTGGTCGCAGGGGGAGTGACCAACGCAGCTTGGTCACTCGACGACCACACCCCCCGCCATTCCCCCCACCGACTGTCGACTTTGCGTCACGAGCCCGACCCGGGGCGTCCGGGCGGCGGTAGGCTCGCTCGGGTGAGCAGCACTCCGACCCGCCTCACCGGCTGGGGCCGCACGGCGCCCAGCGTGGCCGAGGTCATCAGCACTCCCGACGTCGACGAGATTGCGGCCGCCGTGCGGCGAGCGGCCGAGGAACGCGCGGACGGCCGTGGCCGCGGCATCCTGGCCCGCGGGCTCGGGCGCAGCTACGGCGACGTGGCGCAGAACGGCGGCGGGCTCGTCGTCGACATGGCGCCGCTCGACCGGATCCACGACATCGATCCGGCCGCCGCCACCGTCACCGTGGACGCCGGCGTCAGCCTGGACGCCCTGATGAAGGCGGCGCTGCCGCACGGACTGTGGGTCTCGGTGCTGCCGGGGACGCGGCAGGTCACCGTGGGCGGGGCGATCGGCAACGACGTGCACGGCAAGAACCACCACAGCGCGGGGAGCTTCGGCGACCACGTGGCGTCCATGGATCTGCTGGTGGCCGACGGACGCGTGCTGACGTTGGCGCCCGACGGCTCGGCCGACGATCCGGATGGCGAGCTCTTCTGGGCGACTGTGGGCGGCATCGGTCTCACCGGGATCATCCTGCGCGCCACCTTGAACATGACCCGTACCGAGACGGCCTACTTCAAGGCCGACGGCGTGGTCACGCACACCCTCGACGAGACCATCGCGGTGCACTCCGACGGGTCGGAGGCCCGCTACGACTACAGCTCGGCGTGGTTCGACGCGATCTCCGCGCCGCCGAAGCTGGGTCGCGCGGCGATCAGCCGCGGTTCGCTGGCGAGCCTGGACGAGTTGCGCGAGCTGGCGCCGAAGCTGGCCGCCGATCCGCTGAGCTTCACCGGCAAGACGTTCCTCACGCTGCCCGACGTCTTTCCGAACGGACTGGCGAACAAACTCACGTTCGGGCTGCTCGGGCAGGCGTGGTACCTCAAGAGCGGCACCTACACCGATCACATTCAGTCGCTGACCGGCTTCTATCACCCGCTCGACATGTTCGGCGAGTGGAATCGGGCCTACGGGTCGGACGGCTTCCTGCAGTACCAGTTCGTGGTGCCCCCGGCGGCCGTCGAGGAGTTCAAGAGCATCATCGGCGACATTCAGCGCTCGGGGCACTACTCGTTCCTCAATGTGTTCAAGCTGTTCGGCGAGGGCAACCGAGCGCCCCTGAGCTACCCGATGCGGGGCTGGAACGTGTGCGTCGATTTCCCGATCAAGGCGGGGCTGTCTGGCTTCCTGACCCGGCTGGACGCCCGCGTCGCCGAGTTCGGCGGCCGGCTGTACACGTCCAAGGATTCCCGGACGACCGCGGAAACCTTCCATGCCATGTACCCCGAGATCGACGACTGGCTCGCCACCCGGCGGCGCATCGACCCCGACGGGGTGTTTGCCTCCGACATGGCCCGACGACTGGAGCTGATCTGACATGAACCTGCCTGAGCGAAGCGAACACCAGCCACACCGGCGAGGTGCGTTGATGAGTTTGCGTGAGCGGAGCGAGCACCAGCCACACCGGCGAGGTGCGT
>JAKDIK010000001.1 GCA_030450535.1 Propionibacteriaceae bacterium | reverse complement strand
CGCTCGCCCTCGTCCCCCTCGTCCTGCTCCTCCTCGTCGACCGGCCGGCGGACCTCGGCCTTCGGCCCTACGGCGAACCCGAGCTCGCCCTCGACACGCCCCTGCCGTCGGCCGCCGCCGAAGCCCCGGCCCGCTTCACCGACCACACCGCGCGCGAAGGCGCCGTCCGGGCCACGCTGTCGGCCCTCGCCCTTGGTGCCCGGCGCTGGCCGTTCTGGGCGCTGGCGGCGTCCTTCTTCGTCTGCGGCTGGTCGACGAACGGCCTCATGCAGACCCACTTCATCCCCGCCACGGCCGACTACGGCATGAGCACGATGCTCGCCGCCATGCTGCTCGCCATGATCGGGGCGTTCGACATCATCGGCACCGTCGCGTCCGGCTGGCTCACCGACCGAGTGGATTCCCGGGTGCTGCTCGCCATCTACTACGGCGGACGCGGCATCGCCCTGTTCCTTCTCCCCGGCGTCATCGGCCCGGACATCTCCGGGGGCATGTGGTTCTTCATCATCTTCTACGGCCTCGATTGGGTCGCCACCGTGCCGCCCACCGTGGCCCTGTGCCGGCAGCACTTCGGCCTGGAACGCTCGGGCGTCGTGTTCGGCTGGGTGTTCGCCTCCCACATGGTCGGGGCCGGAGCGGGCGCCACCCTGGCCGGGAACCTCCGCGAGCTCACGGGCAGCTACGCCGAATCCTGGTTCATCGCCGCCGTGCTGTGCCTGGCGGCAGCGGCGGTCGTCCTCAGCATCCGCCGGCCGACGGTGCCGGCACCCTCACCCGAGCCCGTCCCGGTCCCCTGAGGCCTCGGCGTAGTCAGCAGCCAGTTGATGCGGATCGGCGCGGTAGACGCTCATCCGGCAGCCCAGTCCGCCCCGGCGGACGGCGATGCCCTCGGCGTCCCAGTGGGGACGCGCCGCATCCAGCACCGGGGATTCCCCGGACGCCGACAGCACCCGCCACCACGGGACCTCGTCACCGTGCTCGCGCAGGATCGAGCCCACCCGGCGCGGGCCCACGCCCGCCACGCGCCCGATATCGCCGTACGACGCCACCCGTCCGGCCGGGATCATCGCGACCGCCAGCAGGACGCGGTCGACGGCGCCCGGGCCAGAACCCACCTGCTCAGGACTCGCCGGCTTCAGAAACCCCGGGCTCCGGCGCCGCCGGCGGACGCCGCAGCGCCTTCGCCTCGGCTGCCGCAGCCGCCGCCTCCTGGGATGCTCGAGCGCGCCGCTCTGCCTGCAGGCGGTGGGCCATCCGGGCCTCCTGCGCCTTCTTGGCCGCCTTGGCGACGGCCTTGCGCGCGGCCTCCTTCGCCTTCTCGGCCTCACGCGCCACCTTGATCGCGCGCGCCTCGGCCTCCTCCGCCCGCTTCTTGGCGCGCTTCTCGGCGGCGATGCGCTTCGTCTCGATCTCGCGACGCCGTTTCTCGGCCTCCCGGGCCAGTTTGGCGCGCTTCTTGCGGAGCTTGGCCTCCTTCTTGGCGGCCACATCGGCCGGGGTCAGGGGCCGCGGGCCGGCGTCCGCGGTGTCGCCCTGGCTTGGCTCGGACGCCGCCCGAGGCTCCGCGCCCTCGCCGACACTCAACTTTCTGACATCAGCGCCGGTTGCTGCCCCCTCTCCCTTGTCAGGAAGTTGAGTGTCGGCGCGGGACGAGACGGCGTCGGAGGGCTCGGGCTCGGGCTCGGAGACAGAATCGGACGCCGCGGGCTCGACCACGCTGCCCTCACCGGTGATCGCGTCGGCGTCCAGCTCGTCGAACCACCAGTCCCGATCGCTGCGGTAGCGGAAGACCACCACCTCGGCCGCAGGGATCTCGACCGTCGCCTCCAGCCACCCGTCGGAGGCCGGTTCCATCACCAGCTTCCCGGGCGTCCAGTCGTTGAACGTGCCGCACACCGAGATCCGGCCATGGTCGCCCGGCAGGCGAAAGGTGAGCGTGCGGCGTCCGGCGTGGACGGGGGAACGGTGAAGCATGGCGTCCTCTCTCGTGGGGTCTACATTCTCCCACGCCCGAGCTCGGCCACCCCCGATCACGAAACGTCGGCGGCCGGGTCTACCATCGTGGTTCGTGAGCTTCCTCGACCCCGTCACCCTGGCAGGCCGGCTCGTTCGCCTCGAACCGCTGGGCTCCCAGCACTCGGACGGCCTCCGCGCGGCCGTGGCCGACGGCAACGTCTGGGAACTCTGGTACACCTCCGCGCCGAGCCCGGACGCCGTCGACGACGACATCGCGGCCAAGCTCGATCAGGCCGGACGCGGCGTCCTCCTGCCGTTCGCCACGCGGCGCCTGGCTGACGACCGTCTCGTCGGCGTCACCACCTACCTCCACCCGCTGCCCGACGTGCCGGCGGTCGAGATCGGCTTCACCTGGAACGCCGCCTCCGCGCGTCGCACCGGCATCAACACCGAGAGCAAGCTCCTGCTGCTGCGCCACGCCTTCGAGGTGTGGGGCTGCCGGCGCGTCGCGTTCCGGGCCACGTGGTTCAACCACGAGTCCCGCCGCGCCATCGAGCGCCTCGGGGCGGTCTTCGAGGGGCGCATCCGCAACGACCGCGTCACCCGGGACGGCGTCGTGACCGACACCGCCCAGTACGCGCTCACCGACGACGCCTGGCCCGCGGTCGAGCGCCACCTCACCCATCTGCTCCGCACCCACACCGACGCCCGCTAAAGACCGATAAGGACACCATGGAGAGCATCCTCCGCGCCCTGCGCGAGGCCCGCGAGCTGACGCCGCGGTACATCGGCATCGTCGTGACGAGCGTGCTCATCGCCGCGACCGCGCTGCTGACGCCCTACCTCACGAAACTCGCCACCGATGAGGTCGTGGCGCAGGTCGGCGGGGCGGGCACCCGCGTCGCGCCGCTCGTGTGGATCGCCGTCGGCCTGCTCGCCGTCGAACTCGCCAACACGCTGCTGAGCAACATGGGCGGCTACCTGGGCGACACGATGTCGATGCGGCTCCGGGCGATCCTCAGCTCGCGCTACTACAATAAGCTGCTCGGACTGCCGCAACGCTACTTTGACACCCAACTGACCGGCACGATCATCAACCGCCTCCACCGGTCGATCATCGAGCTCACCCAATTCCTCGCCTCGTTCTCGAACAACTTCTTCCCCACCCTCATCACGGTGGTGGCGGTGCTCATCATCGCCGGCTTCTACTACTGGCCGCTGGCGGTGCTGCTGTTCATCGTCTACCCGCTGTTCACCTGGCTCACGATGCTGACCTCGCGGCGCTGGCAGAGGCTGGAGGGCGAAAAGAACGTCCAGCTCGACCTCGCAGGCGGCCGGTTCGCCGAGGCGATCGGACAGATCCGCGTGGTGAAGAGCTTCGTCCGCGAGCGTGACGAGCTGACGCGCTTCGACGACCATTACCGCCGCACGGTCGCGACGACGCACGAGCAGTCCCGCTGGTGGCACCTGATGGATCTGGCCCGCCGCGGCTCGATCAACGTCATCTTTTTCGCCATCTACGTGATCATCTTCCTCCGCACCGCCGGCGGCGAGTTCACCCTCGGCGACATGGTGATGCTCCTGCAGCTCATGGCCATGGCTCGCACCCCCGTCATGATGATGAGCTATCTCGTCGACGCCTCCCAGCACGCGATCGCGGGCACCCGCAGCTACTTCGAGGTCATGGACGAGCTGCCCGAGCCCCGGGCGGCCATCGGCGAGGTGCGCTCCCCCGATCTGGACGCGGAGCCGGCGACCGGTCCGACCGGCGCGTTCGTGGCCGACGTGGCGTCCGCCCGACCGATCGCCGCACTGGCGTTCAGCGGATCAACGCCGGCGTTCGAGTTCGACCACGTCAGCTTCGGGTACGGCGATCACGACGTGCTGCGCGACATCACCTTCGCGGCGGCACCCGGCGAGCGCATCGCCCTCGTCAGCGAGTCCGGCGGCGGCAAGACAACGCTGGTGAACCTGTTGCTGGGCCTCTACGAACCGGACGCCGGCACCGTCCGCGTCGGCGGCGTCGACGTGGCGGCGCTTCCGCTGGAGCAGGTTCGCGGCGCCGTCGGGGTGGTGTTCCAGGACGCCTCCCTGTTCTCCGGCACCATCGCCGAGAACATCACCTACGGCCGCCCGGGCGCCAGCCACGACGTCATGATCGAGGCGGCCCGCCGGGCCAACGCGCACGACTTCATCGCCCGGCTTGCCGACAGCTACGACGCCGAGATCGGCGAGCGCGGCATCAAGCTGTCGGGCGGCCAGAAGCAGCGCATCGCCGTCGCGCGCGCGATGCTCAAGGACGCCCCCATCCTGGTGCTCGACGAGGCGACGAGCTCGCTCGATTCCCGCTCCGAGCGCCTCGTCCAGGCGGGGCTGGAGGAGCTCATGGCCGACCGGACAAGCCTCGTCATCGCCCATCGCCTCTCGACGATCTCGGCTGTCGACCGCATCATCACCCTGCGCGACGGCCGCATCGACGAGGTGGGCTCCCCCGATGAACTCGCGGCCACCGACGGCATCTACGCCGAGCTGCTGGCGCTGCAGGCGTCCAACACCAAGCGCGACCGCAAGCGGCTGCAGCGCTACGACATCACGGGCTGAGGCGTCGGCCGGTCGGATCAGAGCGCGGCGAGGGCGTCCACGCTGATCCCGGAAACGAAGCAGCGGTCCTTGCGGTTGCGGGTCAGGGTCTGCGTCCATGGCACGAGTCCGCCGTCGCCCAGATCGGCGTCGTCCGGGCCCAGGATGCGGAAGGCGACGCCCGTGTAGGGGTTGCGGTAGGCCGACGGCGCGCTCACGGTGACGACGATGAGGCCGTCGGCGCTGCCGCGTTGGGCGAGCCTCTCGGCGATGGTCGCCTCGGGCACGTACAGCTCGATGCGGCCGCCGGGCACGAGGGTGCCCACCACCTCGCGCCAGAAATCCAGATGCAGGTCGGCGAGGTCGGCCTCGGTCTGGAAGCCGCCGCCGTCCGGCGCGCTGGAGGCGAGCCCGAACCGGGTCTCGTGCTGCGGCTGCGGGCCGTTGTCCCACGCGTGGATCGTCCGGACGCCCCCCGCCAGGTGGACGCGGCTGTGGCCGCTGCGGCGCAGGCGGGACGCCTCGAACGCCAGCGGATGGACCGGGTCGAGCACCGATTCGGTGCCACGCATCGACGTGAGCACCCGATTCTGGCTCACCCCGGTCAGGTGCGAGACCGAACCGAGCACCGTCAGCGGCGAGAGCTGCACGGGCGTGAATTCGCCGGGCAGCGCCTCCCACAGGACGGCCTCCAGGGCCATGATGCGCCGGGGATCAACCTCCGCCGGCGTCACGAAGCGGTCCTCGCGCCAGCGCTTCATCAGGTCGGCATCGGTCAGGGCCCGGGCCCGGACGCGCGCGATGTCCGCGAGAATCGCACGCAGTTCCTGGGCCGGCAGCCCCCGCAGTAGGGCATCCCGGGCGAGGGCACCGAGGCGCCGCCACACGCGGGAGGAGGCAGCCGTCGCGCCGCTCATGGGGGTCTCCGTCACACTCGGAAATGGGGTACGCAAACGATTCAATCACACTAACTCAAGGGGAGTCGGACGCCGGGGCCCACTTCGACGGATCTCATCCCCGAGGTGGGCCCTAGGCTGGCTCCATGGCGAGGCAGACCAGTGCGGGGCCGACCATAGCGGGGCTGGGGCTACCGGTGCGCCGGGTGGCGACGCGCGCCGGAGCCGCCCTGGACCGCGATGCCTGGCCCGCCACGATCCCCGCCGTCTCGGCGCTGCTTGACGACGGCTTCGATCTCGCCAGGGCGACGATCCTCGTCGGCGAGAACGGGGCCGGCAAGTCCACCGTCGTCGAGGCGGTGGCGGAGGCGTTCGGTCTCAATCCCGAGGGTGGTTCGACCGGCGCGATGCATCGGACGCGGCGCACCGAGTCACCGCTCGCGTCCGCGTTGCAACTCGAACGCGGCGCCGGGGGCGGACGCGGCGGCTACTTCCTGCGCGCCGAGACCATGCACGCCTTCTTCACCTACCTCGAGGAATCGGGCATGGGCTCGTTCCACGACCAGAGCCACGGCGAGTCCTTCCTGGATCTCATCGGCGACCGCTTCTTCGACCCCCGCGGCGTCGCGTACCCGGGGTTGTACGTGCTCGACGAGCCGGAGTCGGCGCTGTCGTTCGGCTCCAGCCTCAAGGTGCTCGCGCTGCTGCTGCAGGTGCTGGACGCCCCCGGCACCCAACTGCTCATGGCCACCCACTCCCCCGTCCTGGCGGCGTTGCCCGGGGCGACGATCCTGGAGTTGTCGGACGCCGGCGTCCGCGAGGTGCCGTGGGAGGACCTCGACATCGTGATCAACCTGAAGACGTTCCTCGCCGAGCCACAACGGATGCTGCGCCACCTCGCCCCTGAGTGACGGGCCAGCGGGCATGGCTCAGCGCCCGGAAGATCAGCGCCCCAAACGTCAACGCCCGAAACGTCAGCGCCCGGACGTGAGCGCCCGCGGCGTCCGGGCACGATAACTGCGGCCCAGATGCACCTGGCCGCCGGAGCCGGCGGTGAACAGCCGGGACGCCGGGGTCTGCTCCCGCTGCGCGAGCAGGTCGAGCAGCTGGGTCACCTGGGCCTGGGACTCCTCGAGGCGGGCCTCCAGCTCGAGGATCCGCCGGACGCCCTCCAGGTTGATGCCCTCGACCTGGGAGAGGTGCTGGATGTGCCGAAGCTCTGCGATGTCGCGCAGGGAATAGCGGCGCCCGCGTCCCCGGGACCGGCGCGGCACGACCAGCCCCAGCCGGTCGTAGCCCCGCAGCGTCTGGGGGTGCATGTCGGCCAGCCGCGCCGCGATGGTGACGGTGAACACCGGGGCATCCACGTCCATCCGCGCGGGCAGGTGCTCACTCATGACTCACCCCTCAACCGGTGAACAGTCCGGCGCGCGGGTCACCCGCGCCCGCGGCGTCCGCGTAGGCCTTGAGTGCATCCGACGCCTGGGAGCTCAGGTGCGTGGGCACCTGGACGGCGACGGTGACGAGCAGGTCGCCGTGCTGGCCGTCGGACTTGCGGATGCCCTTGCCGCGCACCCGGAAGGTCCGGCCGTTGGGCGTCCCGGCCGGCACGCGCAGCCGCACCCGCGGCCCGTTGAGCGTGGGCACCTCGATCTGCGCACCGAGGGCGGCCTCGGTGAAGGTCACGGGGACCTCCAGGGTGAGGTTGTCGCCCTTGCGACCGAACACGGGGTGCGCACGGACGTTCACGAGCACGTACAGGTCACCGGGCGCACCGCCGTTCTCGCCGGCGCCGCCCTTGCCCTTGATGCGGATCCGCTGGCCGTCGTTGACGCCGGCCGGGATGCGGACCTGCATGGTGTTGGTCGAGCGCCCCCGGCCGGAGCCGCCGCATTCGGGGCACGGGTCCTCGACCACCAGCCCGCGGCCGCGGCAGTCGGGGCACGGCTCGGCGATGCTGAACCCGCCGGCGGACTGGGCCGCCTTCATGCCAGAGCCCTGACAGGTCTGGCACACCTTCGGCATCGTCCCCGACTTGGCGCCAGTGCCCCGGCAGGCCGCGCAGGGGGCGTCCGAGACGGTCTGCATCTGCACCGTGGTGCCCTCGACCGCCTGGTTGAAATCGATCGACACCTCGCCCTCGATGTCGATTCCGCGCCGCGGGTTGCGGACGCCGCCGCTGCGGCGCGTGGTCGTGCCTCCGAAGAGGTTGCCGAACAGGTCGGAGATGTTGGTGTCCCCGCCGGACGCGTTGCGGAACAGGTCCTCCATGTTGACGCCGCTGGTGCCCGCGCCGCCGAAGCCGCCCGGGCGGCCGCCGCCCGCGCCCGGGAAGCGGAACCCGCCACCGCCGAACAGGCTGCGCTGCTCGTCGTACTCCTTGCGCTTCTTCGCATCCGACAGCACCGAGTTCGCCTCGGAGATCTCCTTGAATTTCCGCTCGGCGTTGGCGTTGCCGGGATTGGCGTCCGGGTGGTTCTCGCGGGCGAGCTTCCGGAATGCCTTCTTGATCTCCTCGGGCTTGGCGTCCTTGGAGACGCCGAGGATCTTGTAGTAGTCCTTCTCGAGCCAATCCTTGGTGCTCATGGCGCCTCCTTTCTCTGGGTCAGGACGGGTCCGCCACGCCGACGCGGGCGGGACGAATGACGTGGTCGCCCAGCTTTGCGCCGCGCTGCATGACGGCTGACACGACGGTCACGTCGTGCTCACCCTCGTACGGCACGTGCATGAGGGCCTCGTGCAGGTTCGGGTCGAACGGATCGCCGACCTCGCCGAAGGTGACCAGGCCGTGCTTGGTCGTCACCTTCTCGAGCTCGTCGGCGACCATCTTGAACGCGCCGGCCAGATCGCCGTGCTCCCGGGCGGCGGTGATCGAGTCGAGAACCGGCAGCAGGTCGTTGACGACCGTCTGGATGCCCTTGTCGCGCGCCACGTGACGGTCGCGGTCGACGCGCCGTTTGTAGTTCACGTACTCGGCGTGCAGCCGCTGCAGGTCGAGCGTGCGCTCCTGCGCCAGCTTCTCCCAGTCACTGGGCTCATCCTCGGCGCTCGGCCCGGCGCTCGAGCCGGACGCCGCACGCTCGGCCGCGGAGCCCTCCTCGGGCACGTCGGCCGCCGCATCGGCGTCCAGGCCGGACGCGTCATCGGGCACATCGAACTGGGAGTCCCGCGTCTGGTCGCCGGGCTCCCCCGGGACGGGGTTCACAAACTCGTCGTGGTTGTCGCTCACGTCTCTCCTCGCTCGGGCCAGGCCGGGGGTGTCGCCCTCAGCCTAGGCGGACGCCCCGACCGGCCGGGGATGTATGGTGCGGCGGGCGCCTCCCGCCGGCCGGGCCGGCCGGGACGTGCGTCCCGACCGACCCGGCCAACGGGGGCTCGCGTCACTTGTTGTTGTCGGTGTCCTCGTCGACGATCTCGGCGTCCACCACGTCGTCGTCACCGGAGGCGTCGCCGGCGGGGGCGTCCTCGGAGGTGTAGGCCTGATCGTCGCCACCCTGGGAGGCCTGCGCGGCCTGGGCTGCGGCGTACATGGCCTGACCCATCGCGGAAGCCTTCTCGTTGAGGTCGTCCATGGCGGCCTTCACCTCGGCGTCGTTGTCGGTGCCCTTCAGGGCCTCCTTCAACTTGTCGAGGGATTCGGTCACCGGGGCCTTGACGTCGTCGGTCAGCGACTCCTCGTTGTCCTTCAGCAGCTTCTCGGTGCGGAAGGCGAGGTTGTCGGCCTCGTTGCGCATCTCGACGGCCTCGCGACGGGCCTTATCGTCCTCGGCGTGGGCCTCGGCGTCCTTCATCATGCGGTCGATGTCGTCCTTGCCGAGGGCCGAGCCGCCGGTCACCGTCATGGACTGCGCCTTGCCGGTCGCCATGTCCTTGGCGTTGACGTGCACGATGCCGTTGGCGTCGATGTCGAAGCCGACCTCGATCTGCGGGACGCCGCGCGGGGCGGGCATGAGGCCCGTCAGCTCGAAGTTGCCGAGGCTCTTGTTGTCGCGGGCGAAGTCACGCTCGCCCTGGTAGACCTGAATCATCACCGACGGCTGGTTGTCCTCGGCCGTCGTGAAGATCTCGGACCGCTTGGTCGGGATCGTCGTGTTGCGCTCGATGATCTTGGTCATCACGCCGCCCTTGGTCTCGATGCCGAGGGAGAGCGGGGTGACGTCGAGCAGCAGGACGTCCTTGACCTCACCCTTCAGGACGCCGGCCTGCAGGCTGGCGCCGAGGGCGACGACCTCGTCCGGGTTCACGCCCTTGTTGGGCTCCTTGCCGCCGGTCAGCTCCTTGACGAGATCGACGACGGCGGGCATGCGGGTGGAGCCACCGACGAGCAGCACATGGTCGATCTTGTCGACGCTGGTGTTCGCGTCCTTGATGACGTTGTTGAACGGCGAACGGCACCGGTCGAGCAGATCCTGCGTCAGGCGCTGGAACTCGGCACGCGTGAGCTTGAGGTCGAGGTGCAGCGGGCCGTCGGCGCCGGCCGTGATGTACGGCAGGTTGATGGCGGTCTCCTGCGCGGAGCTCAGCTCGATCTTGGCGCGCTCGGCGGCCTCCTGGAGGCGCTGGCGGGCCATCTTGTCCTTGGAGAGGTCGATGCCGTTGGCGTTCTTGAACTGCGTGACCATCCAGTCGACGACGCGCTGATCCCAGTCGTCGCCGCCCAGGCGGTTGTCGCCCTTGGTGGCCTTCACCTCGAACACGCCGTCGGCGATGTCGAGCAGCGAGACGTCGAAGGTGCCGCCGCCCAGGTCGAAGACGAGGACGGTCTGCTCGACGTCGCCCTTGTCGAGGCCGTACGCGAGCGCGGCGGCGGTGGGCTCGTTGATGATGCGGTCGACCTTCAGGCCCGCGATCTCGCCGGCCTCCTTGGTGGCCTGGCGCTCGGCGTCACCGAAGTACGCCGGGACGGTGATGACGGCGTTGGTCACGGACTCGCCCAGGTAGGCCTCCGCGTCCCGCTTGAGCTTCTGCAGGACGCGGGCGCTGATCTCCTGCGCCGTGTACTTCTTGCCATCGATGTCCACGGACCAGTTGGTGCCCACGTGGCGCTTGACGGAACGGATGGTGCGGTCGACGTTCGTGACTGCCTGGCGCTTCGCGACCTCGCCGACGAGGACCTCGCCGTTCTTCGCGAACGCGACGACCGACGGCGTCGTGCGGGCGCCCTCGGCGTTGGGAATGACGGTGGGATCGCCGCCCTCAAGAACGGCGACGACAGAGTTGGTGGTGCCGAGGTCGATACCGACTGCACGGGCCATGGTGGGTTACCTCCGGTGTTCGTGGGAACTTCGTGGTTGAGCCTAGCAGACTCATCCACGAGGTTGAGTACACCAGACTCAACTACGGGGGCGCCCCGGGTATTCCCTGGCCGTGCGACCGCGCGCGAGGCGGTGCCCGCCCGGGGGCGGGAGTGGGCGCAGCGTCCGAAGCTCAGCCGCGCAGCACCGGCAGCAGCGCCAACAACCCGTCGATCACCATCGCGACCGCGATGGCGGCGATGATCATGCCCATGAGGCGGGTCATGATGACGCGCAGGGTGTGGGACATGCGCGACCCGATGGCCGGGGCGAACCAGAGCACGACGAACAGGATGGTCAGGACGGCCCCCAGGGCGCCGACGACGGCGAGGTAGCCGCCCACCGCGTGCGCCTGGCCCGTGAACACGACCAGCGAGGTGATCGTGCCCGGACCCATGATCATCGGGAAGGTCAGCGGGTAGAAGGAGACGTCGGCGTCCGCCTCGGCGGCGGGATCGCGCGGGGGCGTCGCCGCGGCCTCGGAACCGGCCGCGCCCATGGTGGGGTGTGTGGCGCGGGCGCGCATGCGTGCCTTCTCCTGGGGCGTCCCCTCGTGGGCGCTGCTGCCGCCGTTGAGCATGTTGAGGCCGATCATCGCCAAGACGATGCCGCCGGCGACCCGGAAGTGATCGATCGAGATGCCGAAGAACACCAGGATCGCCGTGCCGCCCACCATGATGACCGCGGCCATGGCGAGGCTGTACGCGACGATGCGCACGCTCGTGCGCCGAAGCTGGCTGACGGACTGGCCGTGGGTGAGCGACAGGTACATGGGCAGGATCACGAACGGGTTCATGATCGCGAACAGTGCGCCGAAGGCCCGCACCAGCAAGGGAACATCCACGGCGGCATCATTCCAGACCCGCGGCCCCGCACCGGGAGGCCCGGGAATCCGAACCGTCGGACGTGGAGAACTGCCGGTGGCTTCCAGTCAGTGGGCCTGCGGCACCGCGGCCCGGTGGCGGGCTTACTGTGTGGCGGTGCCGAAACCCACCCTCACCACGCATGAGATCCCCAGTCAAGACGATCTGGTGCGGCTGTATTCGAGCGTCGGCTGGGGGGTCTACGCGAAGGATCCTGCCCGACTTCACGACGCCATCGGACGATCGCTGCGCGTGGTGAGCGCCCGCGTCGGCGACCGACTCGTCGGCCTCGCCCGGCTGGTGGGTGACGGTCTCACGATCGTCTACCTCCAGGACATCCTCGTCGACCCGGAGTACCAGCGCCAAGGGCTCGGCACCGAACTGCTCACCGCGGTGCTCAAGCCCTTCGCGGATGTCCGCCAGCAGGTGCTCATCACCGACGACGATCCCGGGCAGCGGGCGTTCTACGAGACGCGGGGCTTCACGGAGATTCGCGATGTGCCCGATGCCGCCCTGCGCGCGTTCGTCCGGTTCACCTGAGGTGCGTTCGTGACCGGCCGACGCAGCGCCCTGATCACCGGGGTCTCCCGCCGCGGGGGCATCGGATTCGCCATCGCGAGGCGTCTCGCCGAGGCGGGGTACGACCTCGCCATCACCCACTTCGCTCCTCATGACGCCCCCCCGCCGTGGGGGGGCGACGACATCGCGTCCGTGACCCGCGGCGTCCGCGAGGCGCTGCAGCCCGGCCGCCGGCTCGTGGACACCCCCGCCGACCTGGTCGACCCGGACGCCCCGGCCCGCATCGTCGCCTTCGCGCAGCAGGATCTCGGCCCCTTGGACGCGCTGGTCTGCAACCACGCCCGTTCGGGCTCCGACGGGCCGCTGCTCGACCAAACCGCGGCGACGCTCGACGCGCACTGGGCCGTGAACGCCCGCGCTTCGTTGTTGCTGGCCCGCGAGTTCGCCGCCCGGCACAACGGACGCCCTGGCGGCCGGATCATCTTTCTGACGTCGGGTCAGGAGCTCGGACCCATGCCCGGGGAGATCGCCTACGCGGCGTCCAAGGCCGCGTTGGCGGGCATCGCCAAGACGCTCGCCCACGAGTTGGCGCCGCGGGGCATCACCGTCAACGCCGTGAATCCCGGGCCGGTCGACACCGACTCCTACGTCACCCCCGAGATGCGGGACGCCCTCGCCGACCGCTTCCCGTTCGGCCGCTGGGGAGAGCCGGACGACCCCGCTCGACTCATCGCGTGGCTCGTCTCCGACGAGGGCCGCTGGGTCACGGGCCAGGTGCTCAACACCGAGGGCGGGTTCATCCGATGACGCCGACTCCATCGTGAGCGACAGGGGGCGGGCCGGTCAGGCCCCGGTGCCCGCTCGGGCCTTGGCACGCGACTCGAACCAGGGGACGCGCCCCTGCGGGTAGCCCTTCGCCAGCCCGCCGAGTGTGGTCAGCCGATAGCCCATCCCCTCAGCGGCGATCAGGAGGCGTCGCGTCAGCTCGCCGCGGTCGAAGGTGGGCTGATGCGTCAGCCCGCTGTCGTCGGGGGCGAGCCCGGCCGAAGCATCGTGCAGCAGCATGACGCCGCCGGGGTGGAGCGCCGCGGCAGCCCGCTCGGCCAGCACCGACACCTCCTCGTCCTCCCAGTCCCGCGCCCACGCGGACCACACCGGCACATCGAGGCCAAGGGCGCGGACCGCGAGCTGCTGATCGATCCGGATGGCCCCATACGCCGGCCGGTACCAGCGCACCGGTTGCCCGGCCAGGCGGGCCAGCTCCTGGCGGGCCGCCCGGATCTCGCGCATCGACGCCGCGAGCCCTGCAGCGGAGATCCGGCGATGATCACGGCCGTGGAGGCCGACTTCGTGCCCTTCTGCGACGATGCGCTGCACGAGGTCGGGATGCGCCTGGGCGCGCTCAACCAGCACGAAGAAGGTGGCCCGGGTCTGTCCGGCGCGGAGGGCATCGAGCACGCCGGGGGTGTGGTCTGGATCGGGGCCGTCGTCATAGGTGAGCGCGACGACCCGCTCCGAGGTGACCGCCGAGCAGTACGCGGTGAGCGGACGCACAGCCCGGGCAAGCAGCCCGGCCATGGGCGACAGCGGGCCATCCGCACCCACGATGGTGTCCACGGGGCGCGGCCCGGATTCGTAGGCGCACGCGTACCTGCCCCGCACCAGCACCGGTCGGCTCACGAGGGGGATCCTCCGTGGAGGGCGGGCGTGTGATGACGTCGCGGCAGGGGACGCACGCGCTCCCTCTCCTGTTGGTGGTCCCGCCTGCCGACGAGCCAGCCGAGTCGCCAGGCCACACCGGGAAGCGACTTCGCTGTGACGAGGGAGCGGACCACGCGGGCCACGGAGATCAGCCCTTGCTGCAGTTGCTGGCCCACCGAGGGGCTCGGCACGCCGTAACGCGGGGACGTCAGCGCCTTGGGTGTATCGGCAGGGGTGGACGGCGCGAGGCGTCCATAGCGCTCCTCGAGCATCGTCTGGCCCCGGCCATATCCCCTGCCCTGCCGGAAGTTGTCCCCGATCGTGGTCCGCAGCCGCGTGTGGATGAGGAGGGACGGCTCGTAGACCAGTGGGACACCGGCGAGCTGAATCCGCCAGCAGAGGTCCGTGTCCTCGAGGCAACGCAGCTTCTCGTCGAAGCCGCCGACCGACTCAAAGACCGACCTGTGCAGAGCCATGTTGCCCGCACCGGCGTGGGGAAGGCCGAGGCGGTTTCCGCTCGCCGGCTGCAACCCGGACGCCTGATCGAGGTGGCGTGCTCGGCGGATCCGGCGCGTGTTCAGCCGCGCGGTATCGACCTTCCCCGCCACGAAGGGGTGTTGCTGCAGTGCGCCGCACACCTGGGCGACCCAGTTCGGTGCGACGACGTCGTCGGCGTCGCAGAAGGCAATCCACTCACCCCGAGCCGCGGCCACCCCGACATTTCTGGCGTGCGCCGGCCCTCGGCGCGCGGATGCGTCGATGATCCGCAGCGGCAGGCGGGAGGCGAACGAGCGAGCCAGCTCGACAGACCCGTCGGTCGAGCCGTTGTCGGCGATGATGAGTTCCCAGGGCGCGACGCTCGGTTGATCCGCGAGTGCCACCAGCTGGTCCCTCAGGGTGTCCTCGCCGTTGAAACAGGCGATGACAACGGACAATTGCGGTGTAGGTGTTCTGTTCTCTTCCATGATGCGCCCCATGTGTCTCCATCAACTCTCGCAGAGCGATCCACGGGGGGAACCTGAGCATGCACGTTCTGCAGCGGGTGCCGGGCACCCGTCAGGACCATTATTCCACACCGACGCCATTTGGGGAAGTCCCTGTCCGACAATCCGACCAACACGGACCCGTCCGCATCCGCGGCGACAGCGAGCCGTCCCTCCTCACGCCATTCGACGTCCCCCCGCGGGTGACACCCCTCGGGACGACACGCGCGTCGTCCGCCTCAACGCACTCAACACACTCCCAACCCTGGTCGCGCCAGACGTCGCACACCGCCCCTGGCCGAGCCTTCGCGCTCGTCGACGCCGGGCCCTCGCTCTCAGCCGGCGAGCGGACGATGCGCGTACAGGTCACGGAGCAGAGCGATCTCGGCACCGTGGTGAATCAGTTCGCGGCTGATGTGCAGCACCAGCGTGATACGGGGCGATGCCGCGTACTGCGGCGGCTCCGCGGCCCCCACCGGAACGGCGAGGTCGGCGTCCGACCACGAGGCGACGCCATCACGCCAGCGCGCGTAGAGCGTGTCGAGGCGCTGCAGTGCCTCCACTGCTGTGCCGGGGTAGTCGTAGGTGTTGTAGTCGTGGGGCTCACCGTCGAAGTGGCCGGCCAGCCGCGCCCCGAGCACCCCGACGAGGAGGTGGGAGAGCCGCCAGGCGATGGTCGTCACCGGCGCGGGGGCGGGTTCGGGCCAGACCCAGTCGATGGTCCACTCCCCGGAGCCCGGCTGGATCTCCGCGGTGGATTCGGTGCGGCGCCGGACGCTCCACGCCCCGGCGACGGGCTCCCAGAAGTACTCCTCATCGGTGAGCCCCTCCAGCCGGGGCCGAAGCTGGCCGCGCCAGTGCCAGTCGATCTGCTCAACGAGTTCGTGGGGAAGGTCAGTTCCTGTCATGACTCACGTTCCCACACGCGGCCGGCCACCGCCACGCCGTGCACCCACCGAGCTGTCCGGGCGAGGCTGTCCGGGCGAGGCTGTCCGGGCGAGCCGCGACCGCTAGACGGCGTCGAGGTCGGCCAGGAACGTCTCCGCCCACCGGTTGATGTCGTGCGTGCTCACCTGCTTGCGCAGGGCGCGCATGCGGCGTCCCTGCTCGCGTGCCGACGCCCGGCCGGCCTCGAGGATCGTCGCCTTCATGCCGTCGATGTCGTACGGATTCACCTGCCACGCCTGCTTCAGCTCGCGCGCCGCCCCGGCGAACTCGCTCAGGACCAGCGCCCCGTCGTTGCCACCCCGGCAGGCCACGTACTCCTTGGCCACCAGGTTCATCCCATCGCGCAGCGGCGTCACGACCATGACGTCGGACGCGCGATACAGCGCGGCCATCTCGTCGCGCGGGAAGCTCTGGTGCAGGTAGTTCACCGGCGGACGACCGAACTGCCCCAGGTCGCCGTTGATGCGTCCCACGAGCAGTTCGATGTCGTCGCGGAGCCGGCGGTACTCGTCCACGCGCTCGCGCGAGGGCGTCGCGACCTGCACGAACACGACCTTCTCGGGATCGAGCTCACCGGAGGTGAACAGCTCCCCGAACGCCCGGATGCGGTGCCGCAGCCCCTTGGTGTAATCGAGCCGGTCGACGCCCAGAAAGATCGTCTCGGCCCCCAGGTCCTCGCGGATCTGCGCCGCCCGCGCCTCCACCTCCGGCGAGTTCGCCAGGGCCTCAAAACCCGCCGTGTCGATCGAGATGGGGTAGGCGGACGCCCGCCCGCGGCTCCCGTCCGGACGCACGAACTCGTGCCGATGCGTCTCCCAACCCAGGCGTCGCCGCAGCAGGTTCAGAAAGTTCGTCGCCGCCCCCGGCACCTGGAAACCGACCAGGTCCGCGCCGGCCACCCCCTCGAGCACGGCGCGGCGCCACGGCAGCTGCTGGAACAGCTCCGACGGCGGGAAGGGGATGTGCAGGAAGAACCCGATGCGCAGGTCGGGACGCAGCTCGCGCAGCAGCTTCGGCACGAGCTGGAGCTGGTAGTCCTGCACCCACACCGTGCCGCCGGCCTCGGCGACCTCGGCGGCGGCCTCGGCGAACCGCCGGTTCACGGCCACGTAGGCGTCCCACCACTCGCGATGGAACTCCGGGAACGCCACCGAGTCGTGGTACAGCGGCCAGAACGTGGCGTTCGACATGCCCTCGTAGTACTCGGCCACCTCGGCCTCCGACAGCGCGACCGGCACCATGTCGATGCCGTCGTGGTGGAAGGGCTCCAGTTCCTCGTCCGGCGCGCCGTGCCACCCGACCCAGGCCCCGTCCTTGGCCTGCATGATCGGCACCAGTGCGGTGACCAGCCCGCCCGGCGAGGTCTGCCATCCCGAGGAACCGTCGTCCGCGGTCGTCCGCTCCACCGCGAGCCGGTTGGCCACGACCACGAACTCCGCCTTCGGAGCAATCTGTTGGGGGTCTGAACTCGATGTCATCAGCCCACCTCCTGACGTCCAACCTAGCCGCAGGCGCCACGGAATGGGAGGGTGGACACCATGCACATCACCTCGGACGCCGGCCGCGCGGCCTGGGCGGCCATCACCACCGACCCGTCAACCACTCTCGTCTGCAGCGACTTCGACGGCGTGCTGTCACCCATCGTCGACAACCCGGACGAGGCGTGGGCGTCCGAGGACACCGTCGGCGTCCTCGAACGCCTGGGCAGCCGGGTCGCGAAGGTGGCCATCGTCACCGGACGCCCCGCGCGCCAGGCCGTCCGCCTCGGCCGCCTCGACGAGCGGACCGGGCTGGCATCCGCCTCGGTGCTCGGCCTGTACGGCTTCGAGCGCTGGGACGCCGACACCGGCGACTACGACGAGCCCGAGGCGCCCGGAGGGGTGGCCAACGCCGCCGCCGCGCTCCCCGACCTGCTCGCCGACCACGACCTCGCCGACGCCCGCATCGAGAACAAGCGGCTGAGCGTCGGCGTCCACACCCGTGAACTGCCCGACCCGGCCGCCGCGTTCGAGCGGCTCACCGGCCCGCTGACCGAGCTCGCCGAGAGCCACGACCTGCAGGTCGAGCCGGGCCGCTTCGTGCTCGAGCTGCGCGCGCGGGGGCTCGACAAGGGCGACGCGATCCGGCGGCTGGTGGACGAGCTGCACCCCACCGCGATCATCTACGCCGGCGACGACCTCGGCGACCTGCCGGCGTTCCGCGCGGTGCGCTGGCTGCGCGAGTCCGGTCGCGTCAAGGCCCTGCTCATCTGTTCGGGATCCGATGAGCAGGACGCCCTCGTGGCCGTCTCCGACGTGGTCGTCGACGGTCCGGACGGGGTCGCCGAGCTGCTCGGCGAGCTGGCCGACGCGCTGGACGCCGCCCACCCCGGCGCCTGAGCCGGACGCCGGAATGAAGGTGCTGGTCGTCTCGGACACCCACGCTCCGCGCCGCTGGAAGGCGATGCCGGACGCCCTGCGCGCGCCCTTGGCCGAGGCGGACGTCATTCTCCACGCGGGGGACGTGTGCGTGCCGGGCGTGCTGGCCGAGCTCGCGGCGTCCGCTCCCCTCCACGTGGTGCTCGGCAACAACGACGGCCCCGACATCGCGGCCTGGCCCGCCCCCGAGCGCCTCGAGCTCGACCTCGGCGGGGTACGCGTGGCGATGATCCACGACGCGGGCGCGAAGGCGGGCCGCGGACGCCGCATGCGCCGGATGTTCCCGGACGCCGACGTCGTCGTGTTCGGCCACTCCCACATTCCGATGGACGTCGTCGAGGACGGCGTCCACCTGTTCAACCCGGGCTCGATCACCGACCCGCGCCGAGAGCGGATCGGCAGCTACGGCTGGCTCGAATTGGTCGGCGGCGAGGTCGTCCATCACGAGATCGTGCGAGTCGGCACCCCGCCTCGCTGAGTCAGCGGCGCTCGGCGTCGCCCGTCGCCGCGTCCGGGTCGACGCCGTCCTCCGGGCCGTCCATCGCCCCCGCGTCCGTGACGTTCGGATCGGCGGCCGCCGCGTCCGCCTCGATCTCGTCCTCCAGCCAGGCCGGTGACGCCTCACCGATGCGGGGCGGATTCCTGATCTCCTGGCGATCGCCCATGAGTCTGCGGGGTGAATCCGTGAGCGCGCTGCCGCCGGAATCCAGCACCGGGAACGGGTCGGCGCCGTGCAGGTACAACAGGATCGACTTGATGGTCGCGATCACCGGCACCATGAACAGCGCGCCGACCAGCCCGAAGATGTAGGTGGCCCCGGCCACGGACAGCAGGATCAGCAGCGGGTGGACGTCCACGGCCTTGCCCATCAACAGCGGGCTCAGCACGTTGGATTCGATCTGCTGCACGGCGATCACGATCGCCAGCATGATCAGCGCGGGCGTCAGCCCGTCGAACGCCAACGCGATGGCCACGACCAGCGCGCCGGAGACGATCGCGCCCACGAACGGGATGAAACACAGGACGAACGTGATGGCGATCACCGGGATGACGAAGGGCAGCCCGAGAAGGAACGCGCCCAGCCCGATGCCCAAGGCGTCCACGGCGGCGACGACCAGCTGGGTGCGGCAGTAGGTCCCCAGCGTGACCCAACCGCGGCGTCCGGCCTCCCACAAGGTGCGACGCCAATCCTTGGGAAGCAGGGCGAGCAGACCGGAGGCGATCCGGTCGCCCTGGGCGAGGAAGAAGAAGGTCGCCACGAGCGCGAGGACGCCCGACACCATGACTCCGGCCGCCGTGACCCCTGCGCCGAGCGCGCCCTGGGCGAGGCTGGCCTGGTTGGACGCCAGCCACGCCTGGGCCTGCGAGATCGCCGCGTTGAGCTGATCGCGTCCGATCGGGAGGGTCTGGAGCGCCCACGAGCGCAGCGCCTCGAGCTGACCCTGGAACACCGTGACGATATCCTCGAGCCCCGCCGCGAGCTGCGCCCCCGCCACCCACAACAGCCCGCCGACCGCGCCGAGCGACAGCAGCAGGGTGAGGCCCGCCGCCACCGAGCGCGGCAGTCGGAGCGTGTGGTTGAGCAGCACCTGCAACGGCATGAGCAGGCCGGCGAACAGGATCGACAGCATGGTCGGCACGAGGATCGAACTGACCAGCGCGCCCGCCTCGGCGAGCGTCCGCACGGTCCAGCCGACGAGCACGATGAGGGCGCAGGCCACCAATACGGCGCGCAGACCGGGGTGCTGATCGAAGAAATGGCGCTGCCGGTGGGTCACGGTTGAGGACACTCGGCCCATGATCCTGCTCGGCCGGAGGGCACGCAACACCCCGACGGGTGACGACCGCTCGGCCGTCGGGCAGGTTCGCCCCGGGACATATGCGGAATCACTCCCGACGCCGCCCGCCGGCGTCCGGACGCGGAGGGTCACCTGAGATGCGACGCCGGAGCTCACGCTGAGCGGGCGTGCTCGGCATCCTCGTCCAGGCCGGCGCCGCGCTGATCCAGGCAGGGTCGGTGACCATGCGCGCCACCGCCAGCCCGGCTGCGAGGCACACCACGACCCCCAGGGCCGCCGTGAAGTTCGTGAGCGCGGCGAGGGCATCCTCATTGATCATCCCGACCATGGCCCGGTAGGTGCTGGCCCCCGGGATCATGATGAGCACGGCGGGAACCGACAGCGTGATGCGGGGGGCCAGCAGCCGCTGATTGACCGATCCGGCGAGCAGCCCCACGATGGTCGTCGCCACGAGGGCCGCCGCCAACGCGTTGACGCCGAGGTCGACGGCGCTCAGGCGCAGCACGTTGGCGATCGAGCCGATGGTGGCCGCGACGAGCCCCACGCGCAGCGGCGTGTTGAAGGTGAGTGCGAATCCCAGCACTCCGGCAAAGCTGGCCACCGCACGCAGCAGCGCCAGTGGGCCCGGCGCCAACTCCGGCGGCGTGATGGGGGTGAGTGGCAGACCGAAGCCCCACGCCACCAACCAGCCACCCAGCGAGGCGGCGACCGTGATCATCACGGTGTACAGCAGCCGTGAGACGCCGGACGAGAAGTCGAAACGGGCCAGATCCAGCGCCGCCGTCAGCAGCGGAAATCCGGGCACGAGGAACAAGATGGCGGACGTGAACGCCGCCGCCTCCACGCTGAGCCCGGGGATGATCAGCGCGATGCCGTTGGCCAGGAGCATGAACGTCAGACAGGCAACGAAGGACGCCACCGCCACCACCGCGAGCGGGTTGAGACGGAATCTCCGAAGCGACAACTGCACGAACTTGCCCAGCGCGGCGGCGAGGCCCGCCGCCAAGCACTCCATCCAGCGACCATTGTTGAGGAACGCGAACGCCGCGCACGCCATCGCTGCGCCCGCCACCACCAGCCAACGGGGATAGAGCGCGCGGCGCGCGACGACGGCGTCCAGCTCGGCGTGGAATTCCGCGGCGGTGGTGCCCGGCGCGGCACGCAGCGACAGGCGCATGAGCTCCTCGATACGGTCGGCGTCCACGTGGGGTACGGGCACCTCCACCACCTGGGTCCGGAAAGCACCGTGGGCCCGGGTCGTGGCGACGATCTCGGTGAGACTGACCTGGGCCTCCAACTGGTCGATCCCCAACGCGGCGGCGACGCGCCCCATGCAGAGTTTCACCCGGTACGATCCCGTCCCGGCGCTGAGCATCAGGGAGCCGATGCGGCAGACCGCGGCCGATTTCTCCGCAAGCATGGCATCGCGGCTGGTCCCCTCAGCTGACATGGCGCCTCCTCCGCGCGCTAGTCAATCACGTGGGCTCAATCACGTGGGCAGAGTCGGTCCGGGGCCGTCCCGGTGCAACGCCACGTCGAGGAGCCCTCGAGAGAACCGGTGGGGCGCGGTGCGGGTGAGGGACCGCACGGCACCTCGGGCAGGGCGCGCCCCCGCCGATACGGCGCGCAACGGTGCCGGCAGGGTAGCGTGACAATCGAACTGCGACGTTGACAAGGAAGAACACCATGACCATGGCCGACGCTCCCCACCCGGATGACCCCCGAAAGCCGGACAGCCCGACCGACATCAAGAAGCCCAACTGGAAGTTCGTGCTGAAGAACGCCGTGCGGGAATTCTCCGACGATCAGCTGCCCGATGCGGCGGCGGCCCTGACGTATTTCACCGTGCTGTCCATCTTCCCGGGACTCATCGCGCTCGTGTCGATCCTCAGCCTTTTCGGGCAGAGCGGCGATCTCGTGCGCTCCCTCATCGACGACCTCGCCGCCCAGGGCGCCATCCCCTCAGATGCGCTCGACACGATCGGCCCCGTCCTCGACAACCTGCTGGCAGCACCCGCACCCGGACTCGGCCTCGTCATCGGTCTCGCGACCGCGCTGTGGACGGCATCCAACTACGTCAAGGCGTTCAGCCGTGCCATGAACCGCATCTACGAGGTGCCCGAGGGCCGGGGCCCCGTCAAGTTCAACCTGGGCATGTACGGGCTCACGGCGGGCATGCTCCTCATCGTCGCGCTCGTCCTCATCGGGCTCGCCATCTCGGGACCGATGGCCGAGTCGCTCGGCAACGTCATCGGGCTCGGGGACGTGGCGGTCACCGTCATCGAGATCGCGAAGTGGCCGTTGATCGCAGCGCTCGTGGTGGTCCTCGTGGCGCTGCTCTACTGGGGCACGCCGAACGTCCGCCAGCCGAAGATCCGCTGGATCAGCATCGGTGCCGCCCTGGCCATCCTGCTCGCCGCGCTGGCGTCCGTCGCCTTCGGCTTCTTCGTGGCCAATTTCGGCAACTACCAGGCCACCTACGGCGCGCTCGCCGGCGTGATCGTTTTCCTGTTCTGGGTCAACATCATCAACATGGTGCTGCTGTTCGGCGCCGAGGTGGACGCCGAGCTCGAGCGGGGCCGCCAGCTGCAGGGCGGTATCGAGGCCGAGGAGGCCATCCAGCTGCCGCTGCGCGACGAGAAGGGGGCCATCAAGAAGGCGGAGAAGCAGCAGGAGGCCGTCGCGGAGGCCCGCGAGGTGCGTCTGACGGCCGGGGAGTCGTCCGATCCCGATGCCGACAGCGACGGCGACACGGACGCCGAAGCCGACGCCGATTCAGCAGGCACGAGCGGGGGTGCGCGCGGTTCCGGGGACGTCCGCGGGCACGGCGCCTCGGCGGTGTCGTCGGAGGAGATCGCGGAGGCCAAGAAGGCGCTCGCCGAGCAGGAGAAGGCCGCGAACAAGCCGACCAACCACTACCCCGAGCTCTGAGGGCGGCTCACCCTGGCCACGGCGAGGCGGACGTCCGCGGGTGTCAGCCTGCCGTCGTCGAGGGCACGGTGCAGGGTGAGCCCTTCGGTGAGGGCGTCCAGCAGGGCGGCGGTCGGCGCGTCGAAGCGGCGCTCGAGCGCGGCCCGGCTCCGTGCCATCCAGGCGCCCGTGATCGCCCGGTAGCGCTCGTCGCGGGCGGCGAGCGCGTACAACTCGGTGGTGAGCACGAGGGCGCGCCGGTTCACCAGCACGCGGTCGGTGATGTGCTCGACGAGCACCTCCCGGGCCACTTCTGGGGACGCGGCCGCCGCGAGGGCGTCCGCCAAGCCGGCGTCCGCCTCGGCGGCGAACGCCCCGAACGCGGCGAAGAGCAGGGCGTCCATGCCGTCGAAGTGGTAGGTCATCGAGCCAAGCGGGACGTCGGCGACCGCGGCGACCTTGCGGTGCGAGACGCCGGCAACGCCGTCGCTCTCGATGACGTTCAGGCACGCGGCGAGGATCCGGTCGCGTCGGTCGGGGTCGAAGCGGCGCGCGCGAGGCGTCCGGGTGGCGCCGCTCACGCGATCTGCCGGACCACGCGCGCCGGGCTTCCCACGGCGAGGACGCCGTCCGGCAGGTCCCGCGTGACGACCGATCCGGCGCCCACCACGGTGTTCGCACCGATCGTGACGCCGGGACACACGATGACCCCGCCGCCGAGCCAGACGTTGTCGCCGATCGCGATGGGCTGGGCGGCCTCCCACTTGTCCCGGCGCAGGTCGGCGTCGAGGGGATGGGTGGGCGTCAGGAGCTGGACGTTCGTGCCGATCTGGCAGTCCGCGCCGATCGTGATCGTGGCGACATCGAGGGCGGTCAGGCCGGAGTTGATAAACGTCCGATCCCCGATGTGGAGATGCTCGCCGAAGTCGACGGCCAACGGCGGTTTGACGAAAACGCCCTCCCCGACGCTGCCCAACAGCGCCACGAGCTGCGTGCGCGCGGCCTGGGGGTCGTCCGCCAACACCGCCGCCTGATAGGCGGCAATGGTGCGCATCGCGTGCAGGGCGACGCGGGCGTTCTCGGGGTCGTCCGCGATGTAGAGATCACCGGCGAGCATGCGCTCGCGCATGCCCCGGGGGTCACCGCGGAGTTCCTCGGTGGTCGGCTGATGGCTGGTCATGGGACCGATCCTAGCCCGCTTTGTGTACGATCGTACATATGACTTCGAATCAGCCCCGCGTGATCGCTGTCGACATGGACGGCACGTTCCTGCGCAGCGACTTCTCCTACGACCGACCCAGGTTTGCGCGCGTCCGGGAGCGGATGCGGGACGCCGGCGTCCGGTTCGTCGTGGCCAGCGGCAATCAGGACGCACAACTGCGCAGCTTCTTTGACGACCCCGACGAATTCGCCTACGTGAGCGACAACGGCGCCTGGGTGCGCGCCGAGGGTGACGGTGAGGTGCTGTTCACGGCGCGCATCGCGCCGGACGTCGTGAAGAACGTGGCTGCGGTGCTGGACGCCGAGCGCGCGCCCTACTGCGCGTGCGGCCCCGGGATGGCGTGGGTGCCGCGCCACACCGGGGAGGAGTTCGCGCGCTTCATCGCGTTGTACTACCACCGGCTGAGCGTGGTGGACGACGTGCGCGACTTCGGTGATCGGGTGTTCAAGTTCACGCTGGCCGATGACCGGGGTCTGCCGCCCCACCTGGCCTCTGCGGTCACCGAGGCGGTCGGCGCCGGGGTGACGCCCGTGACCAGTGGCCACGGCAGCCTCGATCTCAATGCGCCGGGGGTCCACAAGGGGGCAGGCCTGCAGATCCTGCTCGATCGATGGGGCGTGCCGGCATCGCAGGTGGCGGCCTTCGGCGACTCGGGCAACGACCTGGAGATGCTGCGCCTGGTCGGCCATCCGGTCGCCATGGCCAACGGGCTGCCGGCGGTCCGGGAGGTCGCCGGCACCGTGGTGGCCGATCACGACGCCGATGGGGTCCTGGACCAACTGGAGGCCTGGTTCGGCTGAGTCGCGGTGGCCCTCGCCCAGTGCCCGGGTGGCCAGTGCCCGGGTGGTCAGTGCCCGGGCCGCGGCTCGACCGTCTTCTGCACCGGAACCCACTGCTGGCGCTCCTGCCCCGCAGGCGGCGGAGTGCCGGAGCGGAGCATCGAGATCAGGATCGCCTCGACGTCTTCTGGAGGCGCGAAACCGGCCGTGACCAGGTGCGCGAGGCCGTGGGCCGCGCCCCACACGGCATAGCCGGCCGCGATGAGATCCACGTCCGGGGGCAGCAGGCCGGCGGCGTCGGCGTCGGCCAGGGCCACCCGGAACATCTCGCCGTGCCGCAGCAGGGCCGCCTGCACGGCGGGGTGATACAGCGGCACGCCCGTGCGCGGGTTGTACAAGATGTCGAAGACGTGGGGGTGCTCCACGGCAAACTCGACGTAGGCCCGCCCGACGGCGGTCAGCTTGGTCCCCTGCGGTGCGGCGTTCATCGCGGCCTCCTGGGCGCTGACGAACTCGTCGAGGCACAGCCCCGTGAGCGCACCCAGGAACCCGGCCTTGTCGCCGAAGTGCCGGTACGGCGCGGAGTGACTCACGCCCGCGACGCGCGCGAGCTCTCGCACGCTGATGGCGGACATCGGCTTCTGCTCGAGAATCTCGCGCGCCGCGGCCAGCGTGGCACGGGGCACATCGCCGTGGTGGTACGGGTTGGGCACCCTCCAGCTTTACACGCAGATGTGCCACCATGGTGCTTCTCACCGCAATTTCGGCGCCGAATCCCTGACGTCGACACGCGAAGGACACGCGGACCCCTCATCCACAAGGCGTGTTGCCAGAACAGGGCAGTCGCATGGCGCAAGCGGTTGACACACCCGATTCGGGTGGGCACGATTGATCTCAGCAAGTAGTCATTGGCTACATTGCAGGGCGAATCGGCGCCCACACGTGCCGACATGGGGGCGCCTGACAAGATGGCTTCGTGACCGCGAAACCCACCTTGCGCCGGGCGAGAAGACCCGGAGAGGAGGAGGGACCTCGCCGGGAACGAATCGGCAACGTGTGGCGCATCCGATCGGTGGAGGCTGCCCGTCAAGTGCTGCGTGCCCGGCACGCGACGACCCAGGCAGGTTTCACCGCTGAGGCGATACCGAAGGGATTCCTCAAACACCATCCGATTCTGATGTCGGACGGCCCGCTCCATGATGAACAGCGCTCCAAGGTGGCGCGGTTCTTCGCGCCCAAGGTCGTCGCCGAGCGCTACGCGTCCTCGATGGAGCGGTGCGCCGACGCGCTGCTGCGCCGGGCGCGGGCGTCCCACACCATCGATCTGGCAGAGCTCGCGCTGCACTACACCGTCGAGGTGACCGCCGAGGTGGTCGGCCTGACCAACTCCCCGGTGCCGGCCATGGCGCGGCGGCTGGTGACGTTCTTCCGGCAGCCGCCCTTCGACATCACCCGCCCCGACCTCGGCCGCACCAAGCGGCAGTGGATGCAAGCGGCCCACCGGGGCCTGGTGCCGATCGTCCGGTTCTGGTGGAAAGACGTGAGGCCCGCCATCGCGCAGCGGCGGCAAAGGCCGGGCGAGGATGTCATCAGCCACCTCATCGCTGAGGGATACACCAACGCCGACATCCTGGTCGAGTGCGTCACGTACGGCACCGCCGGCATGGTGACGACCCGCGAGTTCATCGCCATGGCCGCCTGGCACCTGCTCGACAACGACCCGCTGCGGGCGCGCTACCTGGCCGCCGACGAGAGGGAACGGCACGCGGTGCTCAACGAGATCATCCGCCTGGAGCCGGTCGTCGGGCACCTCTACCGGCGGGCGATCGAGCCGATCGAGATCACCGATCGGGGCGAATCGGCACGCATCGAGCCGGGCGACCTGATCGACGTGTGCGTGCGGGACACGAACACCGATCCGGACGCCGTGGGCGCGTGCCCGTTCGACCTGCGGCCCGGTCGGGAGCTGCCGCGCGGGGTGGACGGGTCGGTGCTGACGTTCGGCGACGGCGCCCACCGGTGCCCGGGTCAGCCGTTGGCGATCCTCGAATCGGACGCCTTCCTCACCCGCCTGCTCGCCCTGCGGCCGGAGGTCGTCCGCCCACCCGATCTGGGGTGGGACGACCTCATCGAGGGCTACACGCTCCGGGGCTTCCACCTGCGCCTGAGCGCCCCGCCTCCCCCACCGCCTCGACACTCAACTTTGTGACACCAGAGGTGGGTCCGGACCCTGCTCTGGTGTCACAAAGTTGAGTGTCAGCGAGCGACGCGAGCCGTCAGACACGAGCCGCCGGACGCGAGCCGTGCGACGCGAGCCGTCGGATCACCAGTCCCACAGCGTCCCGTCGGCCAGGCGGGCCACCGGGAGGTACTTGCGCTCGTACGGGAACTTCTTCGCCGCTGCCTCGTCCACCTCGACGCCGAGGCCCGGGGCGTCCGAGAGCCACACGCGGCCGCTCTCGAGCCGATAGCCGGGCCGGAACACCTCGTGCGTCACCGGCAGATGGGCCATGTACTCCTGGATGCCGAAATTCGGGATCGTGATGTCCAGCGCCAGCGCGGCCGCCAGGCTCACCGGCGACAGGTCGGTCGCCCCGTGCGAACCGGAGCGGACGTGATACAGCGCCGCCAGATCGAAGATCCGCCGCAGGTGCGTGATGCCCCCGGCGTGCGACACCGACGTGCGCACGTAGTCGATGAGCTGCTCGGTGATGAGGGTCTGCACGTCCCAGATAGAATTCAGCACCTCACCCACCGCGATGGGCGTGGACGTCCGCTGTCGGATGAGCCGGAATCCCTCCTGGTTCTCCGCCGGCGTCGGATCCTCCATCCAGAAGAGCTTCAGTTCCTCCACGCTGCGCCCGAAACGGCCGGCCTCGTTCGGCGTCATGCGGTGGTGACAGTCGTGCAGCAGCGCGAAGTCGAACCCGAACCGATCCCGGACCGCGGCAAGGTACTGCGGCGCCTGGTCGAGGTACGTCGGCGTGTCCCAGCCGGTCTCGGTGGGCAGCGAGCCGTCCGCGGGATCGTACGTGCTCCCGGCGGCGTGGGCTCCGTACGCCTGCGGGACGCCGGCGAGCCCCGTCTGCGCCCGGACGGCCTCGAATCCAGCGTCGAGGAACCGCCCCACGTCGTCCAGCATTTCCGCAACATCCGCACCGGCGGCGTGCCCGTACACGAGCACGTTCTCGCGCGCCTTGCCGCCCAGCAGCTCATACACCGGCAGCCCGGCCCGCTTGCCCAGGATGTCCCACAGCGCCACGTCGACCGCCGCGATCGCCGTCATCGTCACCGGGCCGCGCCGCCAGTAGGCCCCGCGATACAGGTATTGCCACAGATCGCCGATGCGCGTCGCGTCCCGCCCCAGCAGGCACGGCACGACATGCTCGCTGAGGTACGCCGCCACCGCGAGCTCCCGGCCATTCAGCGTGGCGTCCCCCCACCCGATGATCCCATCGGACGTGGTGATCTTCAGGGTGACGAAATTCCGCCCCGGCGAGCAGACGATGACCTCGGCGCGCTCGATGCGGTCCACGGTCCCCGCGCCATCGAAGCCCGCACCCTCGACCATCATGCGTCCGGCCACAGCGCGACAAGCACCTTCCCGGACGCCTGCGAATCGCGCGCCACCGCGAACGCCCGCTCGGCGTCGTCCGCGCTGATGACGTGCGTGATGATCGCCGCCATCCCCGGGTTGGCCGCGAGCAGAGCGACCGCGTCGTCCATTTCATCGTTGAACCGGAAGGTCGCCCGATACACGAGCTCCTTGCTCACCATGGGGCCCAGGTTCACTCCGATCGGCTCGTTCGGCAGGTTCCCCACCTGCACGACCGTCCCCGCCCGCCGCGCCGCCGCGATCGCCGTGCTGATCGCCGGGGCCACACCCGAGCACTCGAACACCACGTCGTAGTGCGTCTGCGGCACGCCGCCGTCGGCCGCCGGGTAGGTCTCGGACGCCCCCAGCCCTGCCGCGCGCTCCAAGGGACCAGCGAGCATGTCGGACGCCCCCACCGATGCCGCGCCCCGGGCCAGCGCCGCCGCGACCACGCACAGCCCAATCGGGCCGCAGCCGATGACGAGCACGGACTTTCCCTCCAGGCTGCCCGCGATCGTCACCGCGTGCAGCGCCACCGACAAGGGCTCGGCGAGCGCGGCCGTGGTGAGATCGAGGCCGTCCGGCAGCACCCGCAGCATCGACGAGGGCACCACCTTGTACTCCGCCATCCCGCCCTGGGTGTGCGGGGTGGTCGACGCGCTGCCGAAGTAGGCGCCCCCCGGCCACAGGTGGGGTCGATCCTCCAGCCCCGGTTGGGGCTCACCGTAGGTGGCCGGGGCGATGGTGACGGGCGTCCCGGGCGCGAATTCCCCGGACGGATCGGCGTCCACCGTGCCCGCCATCTCGTGGCCCGGCGTCAGGGGTTCACGAAGCACGAACACTCCGGAGGCGCCGTGGAAGTAGTAGTGCAGGTCGGAGCCGCAGATGCCGCCGTAGGCCATGCGGACGCGCACCTGCCCCTCGCCCGGCTCGGGCAGCGGCTCCTCGCCGATGCGGATGTCCTCCACACCATGAATCCTCAGGACCTTCACGTGCTGCTCCTCGTCGTTGCACAAAGGCGGTCGGGTACGGCCAGCGTGCCACAGGGACGCCGTCCGCGTCCGGTCCCCCACGATCCCCGCCGCTCCCACGATCTCCCCGAGCATCCCCACCCCTGCCTCGGATGTTGCGATTCGGTCACCTCCCTGGCATGTCAGACCCCGCGGGGGCAGACTGTCGCCGCACGAGCACGTGTTTCATCGACTGAACCACCCGCCATGCCAGGCCACGCCGCAGTGGCCACCCGGGAAGGACCCCCATGACTCACCGCATCTCACGACGAACCGCCCTCACCGCCGCCGGCGGGAGCGCCCTCGGGCTGGCCCTGGCCGGCTGCAACCTGGGACCGGCCACGATCCCCGGAGAGGGTGGGGCGGCCGCCACCGGGCCGACGCTCACGTTCCGCGTCGCCGACAACTGGAACCCCACCCACCCCAGCGCTGCCGCCATCGACGAGATCTTCAAGCCGCGCGTCGAGAGGAACTCCGGCCGCACCCTCACCGCGGAGGTCTACCACTCCGGCACGCTGGGGAACGAGGCCGAGCTGTGGGACGGCGTCCGCAATGGCACCATCGACATGGCGGTCATTGGCACGGTGATGAACCAGGAGTTTCCGGTCATGCTCATCTCCGACTGGCCGTTCCTCTACACCGACGTGAAACATGCCAAGGACGTGTGGACGGGCCGCATCGCCACCGACATCAGCGCCCGCTTCCACGAGCAGTTCCCCACCACGGAGATCCTCGGCTGGGCGCCCAACAGCGCCCGCACGTTCACGAGCAGCAAGCCGCTCACGTCGGTGGCCGACTTCGCCGGTCAGAAGTTCCGCATGCCAGCGAATCCGATCCACCTCGGCATCGCGAACAACCTCGGGGCGAGCGCCCAGGTGATCCCGCTCGGCGAGCTGTTCTCCGCGCTCGAGACCGGCGTCGTCGACGGCCAGGACAACGGCATGGTCACCGTCCGCTCCGAGGGGCTGTACGAGGTGCAGAGCCACATCTACGAGACCAACCACATCGTCGCCACCCTCGAGATCATCGCCAACACCGCCTTCCTCGACCGGCTGTCGGACGACCAGGAGGCCATCGTCCGCGAGGCCGCCGAGGAGTCGGCCCGCTGGGCGTGGGACGCCTACCTGGAATCCATCGACGCCGACCGGACCTTTCTGGGCGACGAGGGCCTCACCATCACCGAGCTCACTCCGCAGGCGCGGCAGGAGATGATCGACCGGCTCCAACCGCTGCTCGATCAGCTCTACGCCGAGAACGCGTGGGCGCCCGAGCTCGTCGAGCGCATCCAGGCGGAGGGCTGAGCCGTGCATTCCTTCCTGGACAAGCTGTTTCGCGGCGTCGAGATCCTCATCGGCGTCTTCCTCGCCACGATGATCGCGCTGACTCTGCTCAACGTGATCATGCGCTTCGTGTTCAACTCCGGCTTCGCGTGGTCGGAGGAGGTCGCCCGGCTCTGCTTCATCTACCTGGTCTATCTCGGCACCATCGGGGCGTTCCGCGACAACCGGCACCTCGGCGTCGAGATGGTCATCGAGAGCGTCAAACCCACCGTGGCGAAGGTGCTCTACGTCGTCATTCAGGGCATCGTGATCTGGATGATGGGGTGGCTCGCCCTGGGCAGCTGGCACCTCGCGCTGCAGAACATCAACGACCGGTGGGTGGCCACGCAGTTCCCTCGCGCGCTCGTGAGCGGCGTCGGCCTGGTGACGGGTATCGCGATCATCCTCATCGCGCTGGCCAACCTCTACCGCCTGTTCGTTCAGCGCACGCCGGTGGACGAACTGCTCAGAATTCGCGACGTGGACGCCGCGAACCCCGCCGAGACCGCCGGCCGCGGCCTCAACTGAGGGGCTCATCATGCTGCTGCTGACGCTTTTTTTGGCCTACCTCATCATCGCGATCGCGATCGGCGTCCCGATCTCGTTCGCCCTGCTGCTGTGCTCGGTGGCCACCGCGCTCCACATGGGCGGCATGGCCGCCGACCCGCAGATCATGGCCGCCCAGCTCCTGCGCGGCACCGACTCGGTGTCGATGATGGCCCTGCCGTTCTTCATCATCGCCGGCGAGCTGATGAACCGCGGTGGCCTCACCCACCGGCTCATCAACTTCGCGAACCTGTTCGTCGGACGCGTGCGCGGCGGCCTCGGCTACGTCGCGATCCTCGCCTGCCTCATGTTCGCCAGCCTCGTGGGCTCGGCCGTCGCGTCCACCGCGGCGCTCGGCGCCATCCTCATCCCGATGATGGCCGCCAACGGCTACAGCCGCCCCAAGGCCGCCGGCCTCGTGGCGAGCGCCAACCTCGTCGCCCCCATCATGCCGCCGTCCATTCCGCTGATCGTCTACGGCGTCGCCGCGGGCGTCTCGATCCGCTCGCTGTTCATGGGCGGCATCTTCCCCGCGCTCTACCTGACCATCGTCATGTGCGTGGCATGGTTCATCGTCTCCCGCAAGGACGCCGTGAAGGCCGATATCCCCAAGCCCACCTTCAAGGAGGGCTTCAAGATCACGCTGGACGGCCTCTGGGCGCTGTTGTTGCCCGTCATCATCCTCGTCGGATTGCGCGGTGGCGTCTTCACCGCCACCGAGGCCGGCGTGGTGGCCGTGGTGTACGCGATGATCGTCGGCCTGTTCGTGTACCGAGAGCTCCGGCTTTCCGACCTGTACACCGGCCTGCTGGAGTCGGCCAAGATGTCGGCGGTCGTCATGTTCCTCGCCGCGACGGCGCAAGTGGCGGCCTACATCATGACCATCTCCGGCCTGCCCGCGCTCATCACGTGGCTGCTCAGCGGGCTCACCGCGAACCCCACGCTGCTCATGGTGGTGCTCATGATCGTGGTCGTCGTGATCGGCCTGGCGCTGGACGTCGTCCCCACCATCCTCATCCTCACGCCCATCGTCGTGCCGCTGCTGAACGAGGCGGGGATCGATCTGGTGTACTTCGGCATCGTGTTCACCCTGGCCAACGTGCTCGGGCTCACGTCGCCGCCGGTCGGGCCTGTGCTCAATGTGGCCTGTGCGGCGGGCAAGGTGAAGATGGGCGACCTCATCATCACCGTGCTGCCCTACTACATACCCCAGGTGCTGCTCGTACTGCTGCTGGCGATCTTCCCCGCCCTGGTCATGGGTCCCCTGGCCTGGCTGGGCGGCTGAGTCACTTGGTGACGCGAGGGATCACACTCCTGTTCGGCACCGCGTCCACTAGGGTGAGCGCACTCCCGCACCGTCGCGTGAGCATCGTGCGACGTCGAGAGGAACCATTGTGTCCAACGAGCTGGCAGGCATGGGCGCCATCAGGGCCGAACAGGGCTTCGCGTTCCGCGTGTGGGCACCCCACGCGGACGCCGTGAGCATCTTCGGCGAATTCAACGACTGGGACACCGGCGCAGACCCGTTGACCGACGAGGGCAACGGCTACTGGTACGGGCACGTCGGTTCGGCCCGCGTGGGGCAGGAGTACAAGTTCTGGATCACGCACGGCGAGAACTCGTTCGCCCGCCGCGACCCGTACTCCCACCAGGTCACCAACTCGGTGGGCAACTCGGTCCTGTACGACCACGCCGACTTCGACTGGGAGGGCAACAACGCCCACTGCCCGCCGCACCACGAGTTGGTGATCTACGAGTTGCACGTGGGCACGTTCAACAACGGTCCGGACGCCGACGGCACGCTGTTCGACGTCATCGATCGCCTCGACCACCTCACCGATCTGGGCATCAACTGCATCCAGATCATGCCCGTGGCCGAATTCGCCGGGGACATGTCGTGGGGCTACAACCCGTCCGACCCCTTCGCCGTCGAGAGCTCCTACGGCGGCCCGGACGCCCTCAAGAGCCTCGTGAAGGCGTGCCACGAGCGGGGCATCTCCGTCATCCAGGATGTGGTCTACAACCACTTCGGGCCGTCCGACCTCGATCTGTGGCACTTCGACGGCTGGAGCGAGAACGACCTCGGCGGCATCTACTTCTACAACGACTGGCGCAGCCACACCCCCTGGGGCGACACCCGTCCCGACTACGGTCGCGAGGAGGTGCGCCGCTACATCCGCGACAACGCGCTCATGTGGCTGCGCGATTATCACATGGACGGCCTGCGCCTCGACATGACGCCCTACATGCGCAGCGTCGACGCCACCGAACTCAACCTTCCCGAGGGGTGGAGCCTCATGCGCTGGCTCGCCGAGACCGTCCGCGAAGAATTCCCTGGACGCATCATCATCGCCGAGGACCTGCACGGCGACCCGGCCGTCACGTCCTCGGACGACGGCGGCGCCTGGTTCCACGCCCAGTGGGACAGCCAGTTCGTGCACCCGGTGCGCGAGGCCCTGGAGGAGACCCGGGACGAGTGGCGCTCCCTCGCGGAGGTGTCGGACGCCCTCACCCACACCTACGGGGATGCCTTCGCCCGCGTCATCTACACCGAGAGCCACGACGAGGTCGCCAACGGCCGAGCGCGAGTGCCGGCGTCCGTCGACGAGGGCGACCAGTCCGGGTGGGCGGCGCAGAAGCGGTCGACCCTGGGGGCGGCGCTGATGCTCACCGCCCCCGGCATCCCGATGCTGTTCCAGGGGCAGGAGTACCTGGAGGGCGGGTGGTTCCGCGACGACGTGCCGCTGGACTGGCGCCGCCGCGACGACTACGCGGGCATCGCCAACCTGTACGCCGACCTGATCTCGCTGCGCCTCAACCGCTGGGGACACTCCCGCGGGCTCACCGGCGCACACATCGACGTGTTCCACGCCGACGAGTCGACCAACCTGCTGGCCCATCACCGCTGGGCCGAGGGTGGCCCCGGGGACTCGGTGGTCGTGGTCGCCAACCTGAGCGCGCAGGCGCTGGAGAGCCAGCGCATCGGCCTGCCCGCCGGTGGTACGTGGACGTTGCGGTTCAACTCGGACGCCCCCATGTACAGCTCCCTGTTCGGGCACGTGGAGAGCTACGATCTGGACGCCCATCCCGACGGTGCGGACGGCCTCAACTTCCACGCCGACGTCACCATCGCTCCCTACAGCGTGCTGGTGTACAGCCAACAACCCTGACGCACGCGTGCGACGCCCCACCCGCGCCGGGGCGAGGACTTGCCGTGGGCTCCCGTCATGGGTGAGCCCGCGTCGCGGTGGTCGCGCGTCGCGGCGCTCAGGCGTACTGGACCGCGGCGTCGGCGTCGGCGAGCTCGACGAACGTTCTGCCCGGCGCCAGCAGGAGCGGGGTGCCGGAGTCCAGGGTGAACGCGAAGGGCGCCTCCACGCCGGCCTTGTGCCAGGTTCCGGTGACGGCGCGTCCGGCGTGGGCAGCGACGAAGGTGCCGGAGGCGTCCACCACCTGGTGGACGGGCTCGGGCCCGCCCTCGCCGTCGGCGAGCTTCGCCGAGTCCTGCGCGGCGCGGATCACCAGGACCGTGTCGGTCGTGACGCGGGCGCCGTCGGCGAGGGTGTGCGGCCCCCACGGCATGCTGCGCAGGTAGAGCCCGCTGCCCTCGTCGAAGGCGTAGCCCATGGCGTAGTCAGTGCCCTTCTTCCACGGGACGGTGATGCTCGTGGCGGCGCCGCCGTCGGCCGTGCTGGCGGCCTGATCGCCGGTCGCGTAGGGCAGGTACGGCTGGGGCGGGCCGTCCGGGAGGACTCCGGCGACCTCGGCGAGGCGGCCCGGATGGCACATGACGGCCCGGTCGTAGTACTTCTTGCCGCGCAGCGTGCGGACGCGAGCGTTGTCGATCGAGTAGGCACCGCTGCCGCGGGTGGCGACGTAGGTGTGTCCCGTGTCGATGAGGTCGGGATGCTGGCCGAGGTACCGGACGACCCACCCGGCGGCGCCGGTGCTGCCGATGACCGCCCGCGTCGGGGCGAGCAGGGCCAGATCGGCGGGTCGCAGCGACCGCACCGGTCCGGCGGTGTTCGGGAGTCGGGAGTGGAAGACAGGGACCAGCCGCGTGCTGCTCTCGCCGCGGGCGTCCGGGTAGCCGTCGAGCTGAACGAGCACGATGTCGGCGTCGTTGATCCCGATCTGGGGGTGCTCGACCCGCGTGTCCGGCACCTTGACGGCCACGGCGGCGTGGCGCGTGAGGCCCGGGTCCTCCACCAGCGCCCCGGTGAGCGGCCAGCGCGGCCGCAGATCCGGCTCGGGAGTGGGTGAGGGTTCCGGCGGCGGAGA
>JAKDIK010000100.1 GCA_030450535.1 Propionibacteriaceae bacterium | reverse complement strand
AGCCCGTCCCCACCCCGACCGAGACGGCGGCCGCGGAGGCCCCGGGTACCGCGGGCAACGACGGCGCGGGCAACGACGGCGCGGGGAACGATGCCGCCCCCGGCGAGGGCACCGATCGGTCGAACCCCTAGGCTGAAACGCATGCGGACACCCGGGCTGACGGCCATCCTCGGCGGTCCGCTCGGACGCCACGCGGCGTCCGGCTCCTGGCTGCCGCCGGCGCGCTGGGTCTACGCGCTGGCCACCCTCGCGTGGCTCGTGCTCGTCGGACGCCACGCCGCCTGCGTGGCCGACCCCTCGGCCCAGTACAAGGCCCTCTGCTATACCGACGCCGCGGCGCTGTGGGGTCCGCGCGGCATCGAGCAGGGGCTTGTCCCCTACGTCCAGACCGACCTGGAGTATCCGGTACTGACCGGGGGCCTCATCTGGCTGACGCGGCAGGCGTCCGGGCTGGTCCCCGCCGACGACCCGCGTGCGGCGTTCCTCGGCGTGACCGCGGTGGCGCTGTTCGTCTGCTTCCTCGCCTTGGTGGCCGTGCACCTGCGGCTGGACGCCAGGGGCGCGGCCCTGCTGGCCGGCAGCCCGCTGATCATCACCGCCGGGTTGATCAACTGGGATCTCCTCGCCGTCCTGCTCACCTCGGCCGCCCTGCTGGCGTGGGCGCGCGACCAGCCGGTGTGGGCGGGGGTACTCGTGGCGTTGGGGGCGTCCGCGAAGTTCTACCCCGCGCTGCTGATGGTGCCGATCCTCGCCCTGTGCCTGCGCGCGCTGGATTGGCCGATGCTGACGCGGGTGGTGCTCGGTTTCGTGGGTGGGTTCGCGGCGGTGAACCTGCCGGTGTTCGCGGCGGCGCCGGCAGGCTGGCTACACCAGTGGACGTTCCACGCCGGCCGGGGCGCCGATCTCGGCTCGATCTGGTACGCCCTGGAACTGCTCGGCATCGACACCCCGGCCGCGACGGCGTCCCGGTTGCTGCTCGTGGTGGGCGTGGGCGCGGTGGCGGCGCTCGCGGTGTTCGCGCGACGGCGTCCCCGACTGGAGGAGTTGGCCTTCTCGGTGGTGACGTGGTTCTGCCTCGTCAACGTCGTCTACAGCCCGCAGTACGTGGTGTGGCTCCTGCCGCTGCTGCTGTTGACGCGGCCGGGCTGGCGTCCGCTCGTGATCTTCACCGCCGCGGAGATCTTCTACTGGTGGGCGGTGTGGATCTACCTCGACGGCGGGTTCTACTCCGGCGACGGCGCCGCCCGGCCCTACGTGCTGGCGGTGCTGGTGCGCTGGGGCGTCCAGCTGTGGCTGGTGGGCCGCGTCGTGATCGGGGCGCTGTCCCCGTCACCGCGGGCCAGCGGCCGCGCCGCCCACCCCGATGACGCCCACCCCGATGCCGCCAACCCCCATTTGGCCGCCAACCCCGATTTGGACCCGACCTTCTGGCGCCATGGCGCCACAAAGTCGGGTCCAAATCAGCGACACGCGAGGGGCGAGCGAGACCAGCGAGACCAGAGGGGCGAGAGGTGGTGAGGCGTCCGAAAGCGGGGGACGCCGTGCTCGTCGTCCAGGTGTGGCTGGCCACACGGCTCACCTTTGCCCTCATGGCGGTGTGGCTGGCCGTGTCCGGACGCCGGCCGCTCGAATCCGTGGTGGCCCAGTGGGACGTCGCCCACTTCCTCCTCATCGCCGAGCAGGGGTACGCCGATCCGCTCGACATGGCGTTCTTCCCCGGCCTGCCGTTGGTGCTGCGGTCCTTCTCGGAGGTGGGACTCTCGCCGGTCCTCATGGGCAGCGCCCTCGCGCTGGCCTGCTCGCTCACCGCGGCGTTCGCGCTGCGCCGGCTGTATGGCGTGTGGGCCGCGGTGGCCTGGCTGCTCGCCCCGACGGCGGTCTTCACCGCAGTCCCGTACACCGAGGGCCCCTTCTGCGCGGCCGCGTTCTGGGCCTGGGAGCGCGCCACGCAGCGCCGCTGGGGGCAGGCGGCCCTGTTGGCCGCGCTGGCCTGCACGTTGCGCGTGTCAGGACTGTTCCTCGTCGGCGCCCTCGCGATCCTGGCCGTCACGCAGGTCTGGGGCGCATCCCGCCGGCGCGACGGCGGCCTCGGTCCTCGGCTCGCCTGGCTCGTGTTGCCCGCCGCGGTGATCGCCGCGTACGTCGCCTACCTCTACGGCCTCACCGGCTCATGGACGGCCTGGTTCGCCGCGCAGGAGGGTGGCTGGAACCGCGGCTGCCACTGGCCGTGGGACGCGCTGCGCAACCACTGGGACGTCCTGTGGCAGCCCACCCCCGAGCATCCGGAGTGGGTCTGGGTGTTCCGGGCAGAGCTCATCGCGTGGCTCGTCGGGCTCGCGGTCACGGTCATCTGCCTGTTCTCCCGGCGCGTCGCCGAGGCCGCGTGGGTCGGCGTCCAGGTGCTCGCGTTCTCGCTGTCGTTCTGGCTGATGAGCGTGGTGCGCGCGACGCTGTTGTGGTTCCCGCTGTGGGGACTGCTCGGCGGACTGGCCGAGCGTGGGCGTCCGACCCGAGCCGTGGTGGCGGCGGGCTGGATCGTCGGCGTCCTCGCCTGGGGGCTGCAGATCGTCTGGGCGTGGCTCTACTTCACCGGCCGCTGGTCCAGCTGATCGCTGGTCCAGCCGACCCGGCTGGGCGCTCCGATGTCGGCCGGATGAGCGATCGGACGACCTGGGCGAGCCGTTCGGTGCGCTCGTCGCCCTGGACGGTGTCGCCGGTGATCAGCGCGCTCACCTCGCCGTGGGTGAAGACGGCGAACAGGGTGCTGATCGCCTGATCGGCGGAGGTGGTGAGTTCGTAGCCCCGCTCGGCGAGGGCGTCCACGAGAATGTCCGACACCGTCTGGAGCCCCTTGAGGTGCATCGCGTGATAGGTCGGCCCGAAGGCGGGCTCGCGGGCGGCGTACAGCTGCAACTCCTGGGCAGTGAGCACCGACGTGCGGTCGGAGGGCTGGGTGGCCAGGAAGGTGGCCACGGCCCGGTGGATGAGGTCGTCGACCGAGAGGGCCCCGAGCGCGGGCGTCTGGGCCACGGTCTCACCGAGGACGACCAGGTTGCGCTCAAGCTGGCGTTCCATGATCGCGACGCACAGCTCGTCGCGGCTGGAGAAGTTGGAGTAGAAGGCGCCGCGGGTGTAGCCGGCGGCGTCGCAGATCGCCTCGACGCTCGCCCCGAGGACGCCGCGCTCGGCGATGACCTCCATGGCCGCCACGCACAATCGCTCCCGCGTCGCAGCCCGTCGGGGACTCACCACGTCCGTTGCCATGCCCTCTACCCCCCGGGATTTCTCCGTTACGGCCCACCCTAGCGGCGGCCGTGGTGCGCGGGCGTGGCCCGGGACGCGATGGCAACCGCGTTGTTGCATCCGACCCTAGCGCATACACTCTTGTATCGAATACGAAACTGTATCGAGGGGGGCGGATGTCGACGTTCATCTACCGCGTGGCGCAGGCGTCCTGGCGCGCCCGCAAGCGGGTCGTCGCGGCCTGGTTCGCGGTGCTCGTGGTGCTGGGGGCCGTGGTCGGCGTCGGCGGATCGCAGTTCGACAACGAGTTCCGCATCCCCGGCGCGTCGTCCCAAGAGGCCCTCGACCAGCTCCGCATGACGTTTCCCGAAGCCGCGATGAGCTCGGCCACACTGGTCGTCATCGCCCCCGACGGGGCCCGCGTCACCGACCCCACCATCCGCACCGAACTCTCCGACGCCGCCGCCGGGATCGAACGTATCGAGTGGGTCGACACCGTCCAACTGCCGTACATCGAGTACCTCGACGGACTCATCAGCGACGACCAGACGGCCGCTCTCCTCACCGTCCGCGTGGGGGATGGCATCAGCGTCTCGACCTTCACCGATGCCCAGCGCCAACAGCTCGTGGACGCCGGCCGGGCGCTGCAGGACGCCATCCCCGGCAGCACCGTCCACGTCGGCGGCGACCTGTTCTCCATGACGCTGCCGCACCTGTCGGTCGTCGAGGCCATCGGCGTGGTGGTGGCCATCGTCGTGCTCTTCTTCACGTTGGGCTCGCTCTACGCCGCGGCGATGCCGCTCGTCAGCGCCCTCGTGGGGGCGGGCATCAGCTCGCTGCTGATCATGGCCGCGTCGAACGTCTTCGCCATCAACTCGACCACCCTGATGCTCGCGCTCATGCTCGCTCTCGCTGTCGGCATCGACTACAGCCTGTTCATCGTCTCCCGCCACCGCGATCAGCTGGCCACCGGGATGGACGCCGTCGAGTCGGCGGCCCGCGCCACCGCCACCGCGGGCTCGGCCGTGCTGTTCGCCGGCGTCACCGTCATCATCGCCCTCATCGGCCTGGGCATCGCCGGCATGCCCTTCCTCACCATCATGGGTGTCTTCTCCGCCATCGCCGTGGCCATCGAGGTCGCCCTCGCCGTCACCCTCCTGCCCGCCATGCTCGGCTTCGCCGGCGAGCGGCTGCGCCCGAAGCCGCGCCGCGTCCGCCCGGCTCGCCGCCGGACATCCGCGGGCCCCCGCCGGTCGAGCGCGGGCGGCTTCAACCCCTCAGCCTGGTGGGTCGGGGTGGTCACCAAGGTGCCGCTGCTCACCGTCGTCGTGGTCGTCCTCGGCCTCGGCGCGCTCGCGCTGCCCGCCCAGCACCTCCACCTCGCCCTGCCCAACTCGGGCCGCAACGACCCCGCCGCCGCCGACCGCGTCACGTTCGACGTCATCTCCGACCGCTTCGGGGTGGGCTACAACGGTCCGCTGGTGATCACCGGCTCCATCGTCGAGTCCGATGATCCGCTCGGCGTCATCGACGGCATCCGCGCCGACGTGGAGGCGACCGAGGGCGTCCAGCTCGTGGCCGCGGCCGTCCCGAACCCCAACGTGGACACGATGATGATCCAGGTCATCCCCACCACCGGCCCCGACGATCCGGCCACCACCGAGCTGGTCTGGCGCCTGCGCGCCCTGGAGGGGCACTGGGCCGAGGAGTACGGCGTCCACACCGCCGTCACCGGATTCACCGCCGTGGCCATCGACGTCTCCGATCAGCTCGGGAGCGCCCTGCTGCCGTTCGGCGCGTTCGTCCTGGGCCTGTCGCTGGTGCTGCTGACGGTGGTGTTCCGTTCGATCCTGGTGCCGCTCAAGGCGGCCCTCGGCTACCTGCTCAGCGTGGGGGCGGCCTTCGGCGTCACGACGCTGGTGTTCAACGACGGCATCGGGCGGCAGTTCATCAATCTGGCCGAACCCCAGCCGGTCATCTCGTTCCTGCCGATCATCCTCATGGGCATCCTGTTCGGCCTGGCCATGGATTATGAGGTGTTCCTCACCACCCGCATGCGCGAGGAGCACGTCCACGGCAACCACACCGACCCCGTCGAGCAGGGCTTCATCCATTCGGCCAAGGTCGTCGTGGCGGCGGCGCTGATCATGGTGAGCATCTTCGCGTTCTTCATCCCCGAGGGCGACGTCACGCTCAAGCCGATCGCGTTCGGCCTTGCGCTCGGCGTGGCCATCGACGCCTTCCTGGTGCGGATGACGCTCGGCCCGGCCGTGATGAAGCTGCTCGAAGGGCGCGCCTGGTGGCTGCCCCGGCGGCTGGACCGCCGGCTCCCGGTGCTGGACGCCGAGGGCGAGGCCGTCACCCACCACGGCTCGCTGGCCTACTGGCGGGCGGCCGACTCCCGCGCCGTCATCCACGGCGAGGACCTCGGCGCCGCCACCGAGCGCTCCACCCTGTTCTCCGGAGTCGACCTCGACGTGCAGCCCGGCCACACCCTCGTCCTCACCGGCGAGCCCCGCGCCCGGCGCGCCCTGCTGCTCGCCCTGGCCGGACGCCTCACGCTCACCTCCGGCGACCTGAAGGTGCTGGGCCTCGTCCAGCCGCAGGAGGCCGGACGCCTGCGCCGGCGGGCCACTTTCGTCGAGGGCGCCTCGACCGACGCCGCCCGCGTCCTCACCGACCCGGTCGGCGACCTCATCGTCATCGACGACGCCGACCGGCTCTCCGCCGCCGCGCGCGACGCCCTGGCCGCGCTCGCCGACCCCGGGGCGCCCGAGCGTCCCACCCTCGTCCTCGGGGCGAGCGACCCCGACGGCGTCGCCGCCCTGCTTCCCGCCCGCGTCCCCGCCGGGGACGCCCTCACCGTCGGAGGTGCCGCATGAAAATCCGCTGGCAGACCATCCTCGTGCTCCTGCTCGTCCCCGCCCTCGTGGCGGGTGGCGTCCTGGCCGGCACGTGGCGCGCCGACGACCGCCTGCGCCAGGTGCGGGCCGCGGTCGTCAATCACGACGAGATGGTCGAGATCAACGGCCAGACGATGCCGCTGGGGCGGCAGCTGGCCGCCGAGCTCGTCGACTCCGACCGGGACCAGAACGTCACGTGGGTGCTGGCCGACGATGCCCACGCCCGGGCCGGGTTGGCCACGGGCCAGTACGCGGCGGTCGTCACCATCCCGAAGGAGTTCTCCGCGTCGGCCACCTCGTTCGCCAAGCCGGCCAACGAGGCCGTCCAGGCCACGATCACGGTCGAGACCTCGCCGGTCGTCGCCATCAGCGAGACCGCCGTGGGGCAGTCGATCGCGTACGCGGCCGTCAACGCGCTCAACGGCTTCCTGACCACCGAGTACCTCAAGAACATCTACGTCGGTTTCAACGACATGAGCACCCAGATGCTCGAGCTCGTCGATGGGACGCGGCAACTCGCCGACGGTGCGCACCAGCTCTCGGCTGGGACGGACGCGTCGGCCGAGGGCGCCCACGACCTCGCCGCCGGGCTCGACCTGGCCTCGGCCGGCGGGGCCCAGCTCCGCGATGGCGTCCGGGCGTCTGCCACCGGCTCCCAGCAGCTGGCCGTGGGGGCGGGCGCTCTCGCCGACGGCGCCGACGCCTGGGTCGACGGGGCGCACCGCTACGCCGACGGGGTGGGCGCGTACGCCGACGGCGTCGATCAGCTCGCCACGGGACTCGACACCTACGCCACGGGCGTGGGGACCTACGCCGACGGGGTCGGCACGTATGCGGGCGGCATCAACTCCGTGCTCGCCCCCGTGCGCACCGGCATCGAGACCCTGCCCGAGTGGGGTGGCTGGCTGACCCGGGTGGACGCCTGGGTCGCGGACGCCCCCGCGCAGGCGACGGCGGCCGTCCCGCAGCTTCGCGCGCTCATCGACCAGGCGCGAACCTACCTCAGCTCGGTGGACGCGATGGTGACGCAGCAGGACGCCGTGACCGCCGGTCTGGCGGACGCACGCACCCGGGCCGCGGCGTGGGCGTCCGACCCCGCGACGTGCCCCGCCGACCTGACCGAGGACGCCTGCGCCGCCTACCGCGCCGGCGCCGCGGCGGCGGGCGAGTCGCTGCAGACCAAGCTGGACGCCGTGTCCGGCTCCGCGGGCGAACTCGACGACGCGGCGCAGCAGCTGACGGGCGTCCGGGATCAGCTGCTGGGCCTGCTCGACCGGGCCGAAGAAGCTGTCGACCAGCTCGAGGGCTGGGCCGGCCAGCTGCAGACCTCCTACGCCCAGCTGAAGGCGTCGATCCCGGCCGGGACGCCGCTGACCAAGGCCGACACCCTGGCCCTGCTCGATCAGCTCACCGACGCCGGCAACCAGCTCACAGCTGGCGGGCAGCAGCTCGCCTCGGGCGCCGACCAGCTCGCCTCGGGGGCCGATCAGCTGGCCACCAACGGCGGGCAGCTCGCCGACGGCGCGCGAGGGCTCGCCGACGGATCGACGCAGCTGGCGGACGGCATCGATGGCGTCGCGTCCGGCACGCGCCAGCTCTCGACCGGCCTGGGCCAACTCGCCACCGGCGTGGACGCCTACACCGGCGGCATCGACACCGCCGCCGACGGGGCAGGGCAACTCGCCGACGGGCTCGATCAGCTGGCCTCCGGCGCCTCGCAGCTCTCGGACGGGACGCGGACGCTCGCCGACGGCGTTGCCGAGGGCCAGGGTCAGATCCCCACCTACACCGAGGCCGAGCGCGACCGGCTCGCCCCGGTCGTCGCCGCGCCCGTGGACGCCGATGGGCTCGCGGGCGTGGTGCGTCCCGGGCTGGCGTGGGCGAGCCTGCTGCTCGTGCTGGCGCTGTGGGCGGGCGCGATGGCGACGTTCGCGGCAGTGCGACCGGTGGATCGGGACGCGCTGCTGTCCCGGGATTCCGACGTGCGACTCCTGGGCCGGACGCTGGCACCCGCGCTGGGCATCGTCGGGGCTCAGGGCGTCCTGCTGACGGCGGTGGGCGCCGTGGTGCTGCAGCTCACGCCGGCAGCGACGGCCGCGCTCGCGGCGGTGCTGCTCGTGGCCGGGGCGGGGTTCGCGCTGGTCAACCACGCGCTGGCGGCCGGGAGGGGGCTGTCCGGCCGGCTCGTCGGGTTGGCGAGGGCCGTCCTCACCCGGGTGGCCGTGTGGACGTCCGCGCCCGGCCTGGTGGACGCCCTCGCGCCGCTCTCGCCACTGACGCCGGCGCTGACGGCGGTCCGCGCGGTGGGGACGGGCACGAGCCCCGTGATCCCGGCGTTGACGCTGGTGGGGTGGGCGCTCGTGGCCCTGCTGGGCGCGCTGGCGGCCGTGCACCGCGCGCGCACGGTCCGGCTGACGG
>JAKDIK010000099.1 GCA_030450535.1 Propionibacteriaceae bacterium | reverse complement strand
AGCGCAAGCTGCCCGGTGAGCGCCCAGTAGGCCACCGCGCCCAGGATCGGCATCACGAAACCGGCCAGGGCGCACGCCAGCTTGATCCCGACGTGGCGGGCCAGCGTGCGGCCGCGCAGCTGGAGCTGCCGGTGGAGCTCGACGGGGACGACCATCGGGCGCCGCTCCAGCCACCAGCCGCCCACCGTCTCCAGCCGCGTGTGCCCCTGCGGGGCCTCCTCCGCCGGGGGCGCCGTGTCGCCGAGGACGCCGAGGGCGTCCGCCAGACGCACGTGCTGGGGCACGAAGGCGGCAACGAGCAGCACCACGCCCAGCGCGAGCAGCAGGCCGGGTCCGACGCTGGCAAGGGCGTTCATGCGCGCGACCTCAGGATCCGTTCCCGGCGCCGGGGCAGCGTCATGCGGCGCAGCATGACCAGCGATCCGACGTACACCAGCAACAGCAGCGCCAGCAGCACCTGACCGAGCGGCGTCCCGTAGGGCGCGAAGAAGCCCCGGCCGAACAGGAACGCCCCCGCGAGCACGACCAGCGTGATGACCGTCACCTGCCGCACGACCACCCGCGGCTTCGCGCGCTCGGCCTCCACCTCGCGGAGAGCGCGCAGCCGCTCCTGAATCGAGTCGGCCAGCGCCGAGAGGGTGAGGATCGCGCCGGTGCCGCCGCGCTGCACGGCCAGGATCAGGCTGGCGACCACGGCGTCGGCGTCCGCGCTGTCGAGTTCATCGGCAAGGGCGCGGAGGGCATCCCCGGGCGTCCAGCGGTCGTCGAGGCGGCGCACGAGCAGGACGAGGGCGTCCGCCAGATCGGGCGGCGCCTGCCGGGCGCTGAGGCGCAGGGCGTCCGTGATGGATTTCCCGGTGGCCATGGTGGCCGTCATGCCCCGCACCCAGCGGTCCAGGGAGCCGAGCAGCTCGATCTCGGTGTTCCGGGGTGCCGACAACAACTGTGGCAGGCCGACCACGGCGAGGGGCACCACGATGAGCATGAGCGGCCAGCCCGTCCACACCGTGACGAGCACGGCTCCCACGGCCGACATGCCTGTCAGCACCCACGTCCGGCGCGGGACACGATCGAGGCCGTCCACAAGTCTTGTCCACAGCCCTGTGGATGACCCGGATGCCTCAGCGGCGCCGATCACGCCCTGCGACCAGGCCAGGATGAGCACGCAGCCCGCGATCACGAGCATCGTTGCCAGCACCACCGAGGCAGTCGTCATGGCTGCCGCCAGCTGCCGAGGAAGGGTTCGAGTGCGTCGATCAGCGACGCCTCGGGGTGGAACACCGGCCCGGACGTCGGCCCGCCGGCGGCGTACACCAGGTGCGTGACCGGCCGGTTGCCCTCGATCGCGCCGGTGAGGGCGCGCACCTCGGACACGTAGCGCGTCCGGACGCCGCCCCGCCACGTGTCATCGTCCAGCTGAACGTGCACGATCAGACCGATGTGCAGCGCGATCTGCCGGTAGGCCTCGTCCATCGTCAGCACGCCGCCCTGGGCCACACGCGCGGCCAGGCGGTCCATGGTGGACGCCGCGGAGTGCGAGTGGGTCGTACTGAGCGTTCCCGCGCCTGCCTGCATCGCCTCGAACATCGCCCCGGCCTCCACGCCGCGGACCTCGCCGACGACCAGCCGCGACAGGTTCTGGCGCAGTGCCTCGGGAATGAGGTCGGCGACGGAGAACTCCCCCACCGAGCGGCCGTCGGCGATCTCGCCCAGGCCGACGCGCGCCTGCAGCGCCAGCATGTTGCGGCGCCCGGGCTGGAGGTGCGTGAGCAGCTCGTAGTCGGTCTCGAGGGTGCCGAAGCGCTCGTTGGCCGGAATGGACGCGATGAGCGCTCGCAGCAACGTGGTCTTGCCGGCGCCCTGATCGCCGGCGATCACGACCGACGTGCGCGCCAGGATCGCCGCGTGCAGCAGGCGACCGACCTCGTCGGGCAGCATGCCCCGGTCGACGAGCTCGGGCAGGTCGATGGCGGTCAGAATGTGCTGGCGAATCGTCACGCTCGGCCGGTAGCTCAGGCCGAAGCCGATGGCGTGGAGGCGATGTCGGTCACCGAGCGCCAGGGTCATCGTGGGGTGCGCGTCGTCGAACGGACGCGGTGGGCTGACCGTCTCGCCCAGGAAGCGGATCGCCTCCACGAGCTCCTCGTCGTTGTCCGCCACGGGCGCGTGATCCACGCGGTGCCCATCGCCGTACTGCACCATCACCGAGTCGCAGCCGTGGATCTCGATGTTCTCCGCGTCCGGCAGCGCGAACAGGGGTTGGAGGCGTCCGTACCCGAAGATCGCGTCCTCCAACGCGGCGGCGTAGGCGCGCTCGCGCTCCAGCGGCCAGAGCTCGCCGAGGTGGCTCTGCCCCTCGGCGTGCTGGCGGACGATCCGGCGGCAGATCGAGCGTCCCAGCAGCCGGCGGTCGGCCTCCGTCATGGGGGTACCGGACGCCTGGGTGTGCAGCTCGGTCTCGCGCGTGATCTCCTCCGACGCCTTGCGTCGCAGCACCACCACGAGGCCCCAGTCGATGGTGGTGTCGTGCGGCACGCTGACCTCGACGTGACGCAGCTCGGGAGCGCTCACGGCGTAGTCGGCCGGCTGGAGGAGTGGCACATCGGCCAGCGGGCGCGCGGTGGTCGGGCTACTCATGCCCTCACCTGCTCGGCGGACGCCAGCCCGGCGGTCATGCCCTCGCGCAGGTGCGTCGCCGCCCTCGCGAACGCTTTGGCGAGGGCCTGACGTGGCCAGTTGCGCGGCAGCGAACCGGCCTCGATGAGGTCAGCGGCCGACTTCGGTTCCCACGGGATCTCGGCCAGGACCGGCACGCCGAACTGCTCGGTCACCTCGCGGGCGCCGTACGGACGTCCCGGACCGGCGAGCACCAGACCGACACGACCGGGCGGGCCGGCCTCCAGGAGCGGCGGCAGGTGCAGACGAAGGGCAGCCAGCGAGACCAGCGACGTCCGGCACACGAGTCCGATCGTGTCGGCGCCGCCGGCAAGATCGCGCGCCAGCCCGGCGGGGCCGAGACGTCCGGCGTCCACGATGACGTCGCACTCGGTATCGCGCACGGCGTCCAGGAGCGATGCCCAGACGCCGTCGAAGAGCCCCACCGAGCCGAGGTGGGTGAACCCGGGCACGAACGAGCGGGTGGGTGCATCGGCCGGGTCGCCGGGCCCCGGCTCGGGGAGCGGCACCGCGTTGGCCACCAGCGCCTCGACCAGTGGCAGGCGCTCACGATGGGCCTGCAGCAACCCCTGGACGCCGAGGGCGTGCGGCGCCTGCCCGCTCAGGTAGCCGGCAAGGACGGTGTGGGAGGCGGATCGGTCGGCGTCCACCAGGACCGCGTCCCGCGGCCACGCGAGGGTGAGGCCCAGCGCGGTGGTCGTGACGCCCGGCGCACCCGAAGCGCTGGTGAGGACGAGGGTGCTCACGATCCCGTGTCCTGCTCCACGAGGGACACCCGATTCGCGGCGGCCAGGCGTGTGACGATCTCGGACTGGCCCGTGCCGAGCGTGAGGTCGATCACGACGGCCCCGTCGTCGGTGGTCGTGGGCGGCCCCGTGAGCGTGGCGGGAACGCTGGCGGGGAGCTGGGCGGTCGCGGCGTCCGGGGAGGTGGCGTTGGTCTCGGGCAGGGCGACGACCAGGACGGTGGTGCCGGCGGTGAGCCCGGTGGGATACCGCCCGGCCTCCAGGCGGACGCCCACCCGCGCCATGCCCGCGGGGAGCGCTCCGTCGCCGTAGGTGCCGGCCGCCAGGAGCGATCCGTCGGCGATGTCGAGAACGGCCCGCTGCCCCACGACGCTGGCGAGCCGCTCCCCGGGCACGGTGCTCACCCCGGAGCCCGAGCCGACGGACACGACGGTGAGGTCGCCCGCCGTGATGGACTCCCCGCGGTGGATCGTCCGTGTCGCGCGCAGCACCTCGTCGGTCGCAGCGACGCTCGTGTAGAGATAGGCGGACGCGAGCCCGCCCAGCACGACGGCGAGGATGCCGGCGAGCAACCACATCGGGTTGCGCCGCAGGCGCAGTCGGGGACGTCGGGAGTCCGAAACGGTGGACATTGCTACTCCGCACAGCCGAGGTTCAACGGTAAGGCCCAAGCTAGGGGGACTCGCCGCGAAATCTCCACGTTCCCGAGGGAAGATGTGGATAACCTCGTCGGTTCGGTCGCAGGACGTGGCCGACGATACACAACAATGCTGCTGGTGGCGATCCCCGTCCGACGCGTCCGCGGTGCGCCCGTCGCCCAGGCCCGATCGTCCGGCGCGCTGATCGCTGCGGTGAAGGGGTGGAGGATGACGGCTCGCGCCACGCTGACCGGGACCGCCCTGCCGGGCCTGCTCGAGCGCCTCGGCTTCCGGCCCGAGGATGCCGCGGACCTCCTCACCTGTCTCGACGCCCTCGACGCGGCGGACTGGACACAGGTCGACCACCTGCACGCCCTGCTCGCCGACCGCGTCGGCCGCCTCGACGAGCGCCCCAACCCGCTGGAGGGTCAGCGCACCGATCACCCCGTCGCACCCGACCTGCTCGCCCTCGCGGCCCTCGTCGCCACCGGCCCCCTCGTCCACGACGAGTTGGTCCGGCGCGGCCTACCCAGCCGGGTGGCCTGGGCCTCGGCGTCCGATCTCGGCCAGCAGGTGCACATCCATCGCGTCGTGCACGGCCGCTTCGGCCTCGGCTCCACCGGGTGGGTGGCACCCAACTACGCCGGTGGATTGGTGTGGTTGGGGCGACTGCAGTACACACTCGAGAAAGATGAAGAATTCGGCTGGGTGCTGGGCTGTCACATTCCCGAGTCCGGACCGCTCACGCCGGCGGCGGTTGATGCATCCCTGCGGCTGGCCCGCGACCTCGCCGTCCCGGCCTTCGGGGACTTCCCCCTCAGTCGGGTCGTCTGCGCATCCTGGCTGCTCGACCGCAACCTCGCGGACCGGCTCGACCCGGCGTCCAACTTCGTCCGGTTCAGCCGTCGCTTCACGCCCTACGGGACCCCGCGGGACGGCCGGCGCGACGCGCTGTTCTTCGGCTTCCACCGCGAGACGGCGGGCGGCCAGCAGGTCGAGCTGACCGCACTGCCGCGCGACACCTCCCTGCACCGGGCGATCCTGGCGCAGCTGGACGCCGGCGGCGTGGTCGCGCAGCCGGGCTGGCTGCCGTTCCCCGCCGAGGAGCAACCATTCACCGCGTCGATGAATTCTTGACCCGCACCGGTGCCCGCCGCGTCGTCCATTATTGGTGGAGCCCACCACCGGCGCGAGTACCATGGGAACCCCCCGCGCCGGACGCACTCGAGGATGTGACCCGATGGACCGCCCCACCACGTCGAACGTCTCCGTCGACGTGCTCACTCTGCGCTACGAGCCCTCATCCCGGGAGGTGCAGATCGGCGTGTACCCGCGCGCGACCGAGCCGTACATCGGGCAGTTGGCGTTGCCGGGCGTGACGTTGCTGGAGGGTGAGCGGCTCGTGGACGCCAGCCGCCGCGCCGTGGTGACCAAGCTGGGCGTGGGCGTCCGCGATCTGGGGCAGTTGACCGTCTTCGATGAGCCCCACCGCGACCCGCGCGGCTTCACGCTGTCGGTGGCCATGTGGGCGGTGGCGGACGACGCCGAGCCGCATGAGGACGTGGCGTGGCAAGCGCTGGACGCCGTCCCGCACCTCGCGTTCGATCACAACCAGATGATCTCCTTCTGTCGCCCGCTGCTCGTGGATCGGCTGTGGCGCAACATCCCCTTCACGAGTTCGCTGACAGGGCCCCAGTTCCCCGTATCGGCGGCGGTCGCGGTGACGCGGTCCCTGAACGGCACCGACCCCGATCGTGGCAACCTCAACCGCCGGCTGGCGTCCATCCCGGAGCTGCGGGTCGCGCACAAGCGCGTGGTGTTGGGACGCGGGCGTCCGGGCACGCTGTGGGAGTGGCGCGGCGCCGCCGAGGACGTGGACGCCGCGGGCTGACCCGTGGTCTGCGGCGGCGCCGCAGGGCGCGCACGCTTCGGGCCCGATTCGATACAGGGTTGAATGGAACCATGGCCACGCGATGCGACCGGATATCCACGGGACACGACGAGCGGTCGACGCCTCGCGTCGAGCGGGACGGTGACGTCTGGCACATTCGCTCGGCGGAGACGGCGCGGCAGATTCTCCGTGAGCGGGATGCGACGACGCAGGCGGGATTCACCGCAGAGGCGATCCTGGACAACATCAAGGAGGCGCCGATCCTCTTCATGGACGGCGAGCCCCACCGAAAGCAGCGCGCGAAGGTGGCCCGGTACTTCGCGCCCAAGACGGTGGCGACGCGCTACCGCGACCTCATCGCCACGCGGGTCGATGCGCTGATGGACGCCATGATCGCCGCCGAGACCGTCACCCTCGACAAGATCACCCTCCGGCTCTCGGTGGACGTCGCGTCCCAGGTGATCGGGCTGACCGAATCCGACATGGACGCGATGGCGCGGCGTCTGGAGCGGTTCTTCGACCAGCCGCCCTTCGACCTCACCCAACCGGGCCTCGGGCGCTCGCGGTTCCAGACGCTCCGGGCAGCGCTCACCGGGAACCTGCCGGTGTTCTGGTTCTACGCCCGCGACGTGCGGCCCGCCATCCGGGAGCGACGACGGGAGCGTCAGGAGGATGTCATCAGTCACCTGATCGACGAGGGCTACTCGGACGCCGGCATCGTCATGGAATGCATCACCTACGGGGCGGCCGGCATGGTGACGACGCGGGAGTTCATCTCGATGTGCGTGCTGCACTTCCTGCGCAACGACGCCCTGCGGGGGCGCTTCGTCGTCGCCGAGGAGGCCGAGCGGATGGCGATCCTCGGCGAGATCCTGCGTCTGGAGCCCGTGGTGGGCCACCTGTACCGGCGGACACAACGCGAACTGGAGGTGAGCGACGGCGACACCACGCACACCATCCCTGCCGGAGCGCTGCTTGACCTCGCGCTCCGCCAGACCAACGCGGATCCACGCATCGTCGGGGAGGAACCGGACGCCGTGTGCCCCGGCCGCGACCTGCCGCGCGGCTATGGCGCGGAAATGATGAGCTTCGGCGACGGGGCCCACAAGTGCCCCGGCAACGCGCTGGCGCTTCAGGAGACGGACCTGTTCCTGCGGCGGCTGTTCTCCCACAGGGTGCGGCTGGTGCAGGAGCCGCGGTTGGAGTGGGACGAGATCGTCGCCGGCTACGCCCTGCGCGACTTCGAGATCGCGGTCGACGCCTGACGGCCCTCGTGTTCGTGCATCGTCGCGTCCTGGCGGGCCGGACGCCTCGCATCCTCGCCAGGGCCGCGCGGTGAGCGGCGTCGCCACGGCATCCATCGAACGACGGATGCGGTGCCGTCGCGGTGAAACCCCTGCTCACGCGAGTCTGGAGGCATGCTTGTTGCCGCCATCGTCCTCATCAGCCTCGCCCTGATCGCCTACACCGCCGGCGTCTGGGCCGAGCGCATCTCGGGCGGCCTGCGGCCGTTCCACGCCGTGCTCTTCGGCGCCGGCCTCGCGTTCGACGCCACCGGAACGTGGCTCATGTCGCTCATCGCGCAGGCGGGGACGCACGAGGCGTCCACGGCGACCGGGGGCGTCCTCATGAACCTGATGGCCGTCACCGGCCTGGTGGCGCTGATCCTCATGGCGGTCCACTTCGCGTGGGCCCTGGTCGTGCTGGCGCGCCGCCGCCCGCAGGAGCTGGCGACATTCCATCGGCTGTCGGTGCTCGTGTGGGCCGTCTGGCTCGTGCCGTACTTCACCGGCATGGTGGGAGCGATGCTGTAGCCCTCGGGCGCCCCTGACCGCCGGGACTACGCTTGCGATCATGTCGGACGACCCCCGCCCTCTTGGCGACCCGGGCAGGTCCTTTGGCTCCGGGGCCGTGACGCCGGTGACGCCGTGACCGATCGTGTCTCCCACGCTCTCGCTTCGGTGCCGCGGGAGGACTTTCTGCCCGCGGACGTCCGGGGACTCGCAGACCTGGACCGGCCCCTCCCGATCGGGCATGGAGCCACGAATTCCCAGCCGTGGACGGTGCGCTACATGCTCCGGCACCTGGACGCGCGGCCGGGAAACCGTGTGCTGGACGTCGGCTCAGGTTCGGGATGGACAGCCGCCCTGCTGGGCTGGCTCGTGGGGGATCAGGGTGCGGTGATCGGGGTGGACGTCGTCCCGGAGCTGGTGACGATGGCGCGCGAGCACCTGGCGAGCCGCTTCGCCTGGGTGCGCTTCGAGCTGGCGGAGGCCGGCGTCCTGGGGTGGCCCCAGGACGGTCCGTACGACCGAATCCTCGTCTCGGCAGACGGTGGCCGGGTGCCGCCCGAGCTGGAGGAGCAGCTGGCGCCAGGGGGACGCATGGTGATCCCTGCAGACCAGCAGATGGTGGTGATCGAGCGGTCGGCGTCCGGCGTCCTCACGCGCGCCGAGACCGGTGACCTGTTCACCTTCGTCCCGCTGGTCTGAGCGGCCGACACAGATCTCAGGCCCCCAGCAAACCCCGGATGTCGTCGGCGCTCAACGGCGCCGCCATGTCGGAGGCCTGCCCGACAACCTGGTCGAACAGGTGGCGCTTGTGCGCCTGCAGCGCCACGACCTTCTCCTCGATCGTGTCCGCGCT
>JAKDIK010000337.1 GCA_030450535.1 Propionibacteriaceae bacterium | reverse complement strand
GGCGGTGAGGACGTCCAGCGGTGGTGGCGGCGCGGCCGTCCGCGGTGCCATCCGCATCAGTGGTCCGAGCGGGCTGCTGGCGGCCAACGCCAGCACGATCAGGACCGCCGCCGCGAGCGCGCCCACCGCGGCGCCCCGGAACCGCCGCGTCCCCGCCATGGGGGCGAGTCTAACCCTGCGTTCACCGGGGGCGACGCTCCGGGCGAACCGATCAGCGACCGGTCAGCCGTGCCCAGAGGCCTTTGCCCTCAGCGGGTTCGTCGGCATGGCCGCCGCACCACTGGCCGGGCGGCACGCTCGCCTTGACGGCGGCCACGTGCTGGCCGCAGCCCGCCCAGGTGGTCTTGCCGCAGCGCTTGCAGGTGATGGGTCGGCACATGGGTGCATCCCTTCGGTCGAGGTGCGCCCACTATACCCCCAGGGGTATCATCGGTGCATGCGCATCATCATCATCGGCGGCGTCGCGGGCGGCATGAGCGCCGCCACGCGGCTGCGCCGCCTGGCAGAGTCCGCCGAGATCGTCGTCCTCGAACGCAGCGGCCACGTGTCGTTCGCGAACTGCGGGCTGCCCTACCACGTCGGCGGAGTGATCCAGGATCGCTCGGCCCTACTCCTGCAGACCCCGGAGTCGTTGGCAGCCCGCTTCCGGCTGGACGTCCGGGTGCACACCGAGGCGATCCGGATCGACCGCGACCGAGGGGTCGTCATGGCCCGGCGCGATCACGGGGTCACGGAGGAACTCCCCTACGACAAGGTAATCCTCTCCCCGGGGGCGCGCTCGCTGCGGCCACCGATCCCGGGCATCGAGCGGGCACTCAGCCTGCGTGACGTCGAGGATCTGGACGCCATCGTGGCCGCTGCCGGCGCCGCCCGAACGGCCGTCGTGATCGGCGGCGGGTTCATCGGCGTCGAGATGACGGAGAACTTGGTGCGCCGTGGGCTCTCGGTCGCACTGGTGGAGGCGCTGCCGCAGGTGTTGGCGCCCCTCGACCCCGAGATGGTCGCGCCCGTGCACGCCGTGCTGCGCGAGCACGGCGTCGACCTGCGCCTGGCCGATCAGGTCAGCGCGATCGGCCCCGACACTGTCACCACGGCATCGGGTGCGACCCTGCCCGCCGACCTCGTGATCGCCGCCCTCGGCGTCCGCCCCGAGACCGGGTTGGCCACCGATGCCGGGCTGGCTCTGGGCCCGCGCGGCGGCATCGCCGTCGACGACCGCCACCGCACCAACGATCCCAACATCTACGCGATCGGCGACGCCGCGGAGAAGATCGGCGCGTTCGACGGCGCACCGACCCTGGTGCCGCTGGCCAACACTGCCAACCTCGCCGGGCGGCGGGTGGCCGACGACATCGCGGGGCTTCCGGGCTCGAACCGGCCGGTGCTGGGCACCGCCATCGTGGGCGTCTTCGGGCTGGCCGTGGCGAGCACAGGAGTCAATGAGAAGCGGCTGCAGGAGGCGGGGCGTCCCTACCGCGCCATCCACACGCACCCGGCCTCCCATGCTGGCTACTACCCGGGGGCCGCGAGCATGGCGCTCAAGCTGCTCGTGGATCCCGAGACCGACGCGATTCTCGGCGCCCAAGGCGTGGGACGCGACGGCGTCGACAAGCGCATCGACGTGATCGCCACGGCGATGGCCGGCGGCCTCACGGCGTCCGGTCTCGCGGAGCTTGAGCTCGCCTACGCCCCGCAGTTCGGCTCGGCGAAGGACCCCATCAACATGCTCGGCCACGTCGCCGACAACCTGCGCTCGGGCATCACCTGGTCGATCCAATGGCACGAGCTGGACGACGCCGTCGCCGCGGGGGCGACGGTGCTCGACGTCCGCACGCCGGCGGAGTTCGCCGCGGGATCGATCCCCGGCGCGGTGCTCATCGGCGTGGATGAACTCCGCGACCGCATCGGCGACGTTCCCGCGGGGCCGCTCGTGGTGCACTGCGCGGTGGGCGTGCGCGGGCACACGGCCGTGCGGATCCTCAGCCAGCTGGGCCGCGACGCCGTCAACCTCGATGGCGGCTACACGACGTGGCGGGCGGGCACCGGCGCGAACCCCGCCTGAGTCTGCCCGGGCGACCCGGGCGACGCCGCGGCTCAGGCCAGTGAGAGGAACATCTTCTCCAGCTTGTCGGCGTCCACCTTCGACTGCTCGGGATCGGCGAGGCATTGCCGCAACCCGCGCGAGATCGTGGTGAAGCCGGCGCGGTCCACGGCCTTGGCGGCGGCGGCGATCTGCGTGACGATGTCCTCGCAGTCGCGACCGGCCTCGATCATGGCGATGATGCCGCCGAGCTGTCCCTGCGCGCGTCGCAGGCGCGCGACCACGTCCCTCATCTGATCCGGATCGAGCTGCACGATCGCCCCCTTCGACGCGCCTAGGGTACCCCCACCGGTATGGGACCACCTCAGAAATCCAGCACGAGATTGCGTTTCGACGCACCTGGGGCGTTCGAAACGCAATCTCGTGCTGGATTTCTGAGGGGGTGGCCGTCGAGCCCGCCGGTAGAATCAGGGTTCCCCGTCCGAAGGAAGGCCCCATGGCCCAGGCCGCACCCGACCAGCACGCGCGCCGCGTGAAGGAGCTCAGCTCCCAGATTCGCAAGATGCGCGGCTGGATCGCCTCCGACCCCAGCCAGGCCGAGCCCCTCGTCGACGCCCTCAACGAGCTGACCGCCCTGCGCCTGCTCACCCACCAGTGGCTCGCGTCCTTCGCCGATGCCCAGGACGCCCTCGCGCAGGCGGGCAAGCTGGTGGCCTTCCATGGCTCCGTCGGCCCGTTCACACCGCTGGACGACGGCGCCCGCTTCCTCACCGCGACCACCCATGTCGCCGTCGCCCAGGCCGGAGGGGGGCAGCCCGCCGGGGCGGCGCAGACCGTCGCGGCGCTGCGCGCCTGGCGCGGCC
>JAKDIK010000336.1 GCA_030450535.1 Propionibacteriaceae bacterium | reverse complement strand
AACCCCACCCTCGTTCCCATCGCCACCATCCAGGGGACCGGGGACGCCTCGCCGCTGGTCGGGCAGCAGGTCGCGACACGGGGCATCGTGACGGCCGCCTATCCCACGGGGGGCTTCAACGGGTTCTACCTGCAGACCCCCGGCACGGGCGGCCCGACCGACGCCACACCCGGGGCGTCCGACGGCATCTTCGTCTACGCCCCGTCCTTTGTCGGCACCGTCGCCATCGGCGACTGCCTCCGAGTCGGAGGCACCGTGGCGGAGTACAACGGTCTCACCCAGCTCACCGGACCCACCCTCACGGCCGAGGCCGGCTGCGCGCCTGTCTCGCCGACCCCGCTGCCCACACTGCCGGCATCCGACGCCGAGAAGGAGGCATACGAGGGCATGCTCGTCCTGCCCCTGGGCACCTACACCATCACCAACAACTACGCCGTCAACCAGTACGGCCAGCTCGGCCTCGCCGTCGGCGACGAGCCGCTGTACCAGGCCACCGACGTCGTGGCTCCCGGCGCCGACGCCGCGGCCTACGAGGCGGCCAATCAGGCGAAGTACATCACCCTCGACGACGGCTCGTCGTGGAACTACCTGACCAACGCCACCGCGAAGAACTCCCCGCTGCCCTACCTGTCGGCCGACGAGCCGATGCGCACGGCGTCCCGCGTCACGTTCGCCCAGCCCGTCATCCTCGACTACCGCTTCCAGTGGAACTATCAGCCCACGGGGCAGGTCGTCGGTTCCACCAGCTCCCACGATCCGGTCATCAGCGAGAACGACCGGGAGGCCACGGTTCCCGCCGTCGGCGGATCTCTCCAGCTCGCGTCGTTCAACGTTCTCAACTACTTCACCGACCTCGGCGAGAACGAGGCCGGCTGCCGCGCCTACACCGACAGGGACGGCACCCCGGTCACCGCCAACAACTGCCAGGTGCGCGGCGCCTACACCCCGGAGGCGTTCGCCGACCAGAAGGCCAAGCTGGTCTCTGCCATCAACGGCACGGACGCCGAGGTCGTCGCCCTCATGGAGAACGAGAACTCCGCGGGGCTGAGCTACATCGACCATCCACGCGACGCCGCGCTGGCCGACCTCGTCGCCGGACTCAACGCCGCCGCCGGGACGACCCGCTGGGCCTACGTGCCCTCCCCCACCGTCGTCCCCTCAAGTGAGGACGTCATCCGGACCGCGTTCCTCTACGATCCCAGCCGGGTCGAGCCCGTGGGAGCCTCGCAGATCGACGTCGACACGGCGTTCGCCAACGCCCGCTACCCGCTGGCCCAGGTGTTCTCGCCGGTCGACTCGACCGCCGAGTTCGTCGTCGTCGCCAACCACTTCAAGAGCAAGGGCTCCGGTGAGGACGACGGCACGGGGCAGGGCCTCTCCAATCCCTCGCGCGAGGCGCAGGCCCGCCAGCTCACCGCATGGGTGGCGCAGCAATACCCCGACGAGGCCGTCTTCCTCCTCGGCGATTTCAACGCCTACTCGGCGGAGACACCCGTGCAGATCATCGAGGCCGCCGGCTTCACCAACGTGGCCAAGCAGTTCGATCCGGGCTCGGCGAGCTACCAGTTCTCCGGACGCCTCGGGTCGCTCGACCATGCGTTCGCGAACGCGGCCGGTCTGGCGCTCGTCACCGGCGCCGCGGTGTGGGACATCAACGGCGACGAGTCGGTGGCGTTCCAGTACAGCCGTCGCAACTACAACGTGACCGACCTCTACGCCCCCGACCCGTTCGCCAGCTCGGATCACGACCCGGTCGTGGTGGGCCTGCAGTTGCCGGCCGTGACCCCCGTGACCGTGACGGCGACGGCGTCCGACTGCAACTCCTTCGGATTCGCCGCGGCGAACGCCCCGGAGGGCGCTCGGCTGCGCATCGCCTGGCAGCGCGACGGCCAGCGGCAGTACACGACCGTCAACGCACTCACCTGGTGGTCGGGCAACGGCCAGGCCGGCTGGACGAACGCGATCGCCGAGGTGCTGGACGCCGACGGAACGGTGATCGCCACGAGCGGGGACGCCATCAACCCGCAGAACTGCCCGGTCATCACACCGCAGCAGCTCACCGCCCGGTCGTTCGGCTTCGGGGTGAGCGGCCCGGTGCCGGACGGGGCGCGCCTGCGGATCACGTGGACCCGCAACGGCAGCCCTCAGACCACCACCGTGGCGCCCTCCACCTGGTGGTCGGGCAACGGCCAGGCGGGCTGGGCCAACGCGCGCGCCGTCCTGGTCCTGGGCAACGGGGAGGTGTGGGCCAAGACCGAGGTGGTCAATCCGCCGAGGTGATGGCCGCGTGCAGCTGATGCGCACCCGAGGCTGAATCGGCCACCGTCGCGGGGTCGGCCCACCGGGCCGGCCCCGCCGGCGTCAGGCGAGCTGCTCCAGCAGTCCCGTGGAGACGTCGTAGATGAAGCCGCCGATCTTGGCCCGCCCCATCAACAGTGGGTGCTCCTTGAGCATGGCGACGTCTGCCCGCAGCCGGCCCTCCTGATCGGGGTCGGTGCCGAAGTCGAAGTCGCCGGTGTCGATGCCGGACGCCTCCAGGATCCGCTGGCGGACACCCTCGTTGTCGGCCGTCGCCGCAGCGCACTTGGTGTGGTGCACCACGAGGATGCGGTTGACGCGCAGCAAATGGACGCCGAGCACGCAGCCCGCCAGGGCGTCCGGGGTGACACGAGCGCCCGGGGTGCGCAGGAACTTCGCTTCGCCCAGCAGCAGGCCGACCATCTCGAGCGGCTGGAGCCGCGAGTCCATGCACGTGATCATGAGGACGCCGGCGTGCGCGATCCCGTCGAACCCGCGGGGGGCGCTGTAGGAATAGCGCCGGTTCGCGGCGAGGAGATCTTCGAACGGCTCGGTTTCCATGGACGGGATCGTAGCGACCCGACGGACGCCCCTCGCACGGCGTCCG
>JAKDIK010000335.1 GCA_030450535.1 Propionibacteriaceae bacterium | reverse complement strand
CCTCGCCGGGTGCGGGGCCGCGCCCACGGCGTCCGGCGGATTCGTCGGGGGTGACGGTTCGCTGACGCTCGTGCCGGCGGAGCAGCGCCAGCCCGCGCCGCAGATCACCGGCGAACTGCTCGACGGCACGCCGTTCGACTCCGCCGAGCTGGCAGGGCAGGTGATCGTCTACAACGTGTGGGGCAGCTGGTGCAATCCGTGCCGCAACGAGGCGCCGGCTCTCGTCGGCGCGGCGGCCGACACGCGGGGCTCGGCGGTCTTCGTCGGCCTCAACACCCGCGATCCCGACCCGGCCCAGGCCGAGGCGTTCGTCCGCACCTTCGACGTGCCCTACGCCAACCTTTATGATCCCGACGGACGCGAGCTGCTGAAGTTCGGAACCCAGCTGCCGGCCAGCGCCATCCCGTCCACGCTCGTCGTGGACGCCGAGGGCCGCATCGCCGCCCGCGTGCTCGGCGAAACGACCCGGACCACCCTCACCGGGATCGTGACCGACGTGGCGGAGGGCCGATGACCCCCCTCGATCTCGGCGGCTGGTTCGCCTCGGCGGCCGGCGGGTCGATGCTGCTGGCGTTGCCCGTCGCGGTGATCGCGGGCGTGGTGAGCTTCTTCAGCCCCTGCGTCCTACCGCTGCTGCCCGGCTACCTCAGCTACGCGACCGGGCTCGCCACCACCGACGTCATGAGCGGACGCGGGCCCCGCGGCCGGCTGCTGCTGGGCACCGGGCTGTTCGTCGCGGGCTTCGCGTTCGTCTTCGTGAGCACCGGCGCGCTCTTCGGCGGTCTCGGCGCGCTGCTCATGCAGTGGAGCCGGCCGCTCACGATCGTGGCCGGTGTCCTGGCCATCGTGCTGGGGCTCGTGTTCGCCGGCGTGGTGCGGTTCGGTCAGAACACGGTGCGATTGTCGACCGCCCCGGGGTTCGGGCTGGCCGCCGCGCCGGTGCTCGGCATCGTGTTCGGCATCGGCTGGACGCCCTGCATCGGGCCGACGCTCGCGGTCGTCCTCACCCTCGCCCTCAACGAGGGGACGGCCGTGCGCGGCGCCGTGTTGGCGCTCGCGTACGCGTTGGGGCTCGGGCTGCCGTTCCTGGTCGCGGCGCTGGCGTTCGACAAAATGGCGACGACGTTGAATTGGGTGAAGCGTCACCACGCGACGCTGCAGCGCCTCGGCGGGGCCCTGATGATCGCCGTGGGCGTGCTGCTGCTCACCGGGCTGTGGGATCGTCTCATGGGCGTCTTCCGGCAATGGGCGAGCGCGTTCGGGCTGGTGATCTGAGGTGGGCTGGCTGCGCTGGTTCTGGACGCAGCTCACCTCGATGCGGACGGCGCTGATCCTGCTGTTCATCCTGGCCCTGGTGGCCATCCCCGGGTCGTTCGTGCCGCAGAGGCCCGTCAACCCGATCCGGGTGAGCGACTTCATTGCCGACAATCCCACGCTGGGTACGTGGTATGAGCGTCTCGGGCTGTTCGACGTCTACGGCTCGCCGTGGTTCGCGGCCGTCTACCTGCTGCTGTACACCTCGCTGATCGGGTGCATCATCCCCCGGATCGGCGTGTACGTGCGGGCGCTGCGGACGCCCCCGCCCCGGACGCCGGCCCGTCTCGACCGGCTGCCGGCGAACGTGTCGGGCGTCACGTCGGTGGCGCCCGGGACGGCCCTGACCGACGCCGAGGCATGGTTGGCTGCCCACCGCTTCCGGACGCGGCGCGAGACCGGTGCGGTCGCCGCCGAGCGCGGTTACGCGCGCGAGTTCGGCAATATCCTGTTCCACCTCAGCTTCGTGCTGCTGCTGGGATCGCTGGCGTGGAATTCGCTGGCGTCCTACCGCGGTGAGGTCATCGTGGTCGAGGGGCAGGCTTTCAGCAACAACCTCACCCAGTACGACGACTTCCGCGCCGGCGGGGCGTTCCGCCCCGCCCAGCTGCGTCCCTTCACGATCTGGGTGGACTCGTTCACCGCCCGCTTCGAAACGGGTCCGGTGCAACGGGGGGCGGCGCGGGAGTTCTCCGCGGCCGTCCGGACGGCGGACCCGGGACAGGAGCCCACGGCGTCCGTCATCGAGGTCAACCATCCGCTCCGGATCGATGGCACGAACGTCCACCTCATCGGACACGGGTATGCGCCGGTTGTCACGATCACCGATCCCGAGGGCAACGTGGCCACGTCGGGGCCGGCGGTGTTCCTGCCGCAGGACGGCAACTTCTCGTCGATGGGCGTCGTCAAGGCGCCGGACGCCCGCCCCGACTACCTGGCGCTGGAGGGATACTTCCTGCCGACCGCGGTGGTGAATGAACAGGGGCCGCACTCGGTGTTCCCGGACGCGCTGGCGCCAGAGCTGTTCCTGACGGTGTGGACGGGACCGCCGCGCGAGGAGACCTCGACGCCGGAGTCCGTTTATTCGATCAACAAGGACGGTCTGCACCAGATGGCGATCGACGACGGGACGCCCGTGGCGTTTCGGATCGCGCCCGGCGAGATCATCGACCTGCCCGACGGCTCGACGGTCGCCTTCACCGAGTGGCGCCGCTGGGTGAAGCTGCAGGTGAGTGCGGAGCCGGGGCTGTGGCTGGCGGGGCTGTCGATCCTGATGGCGATCGGCGGGCTGATGCTGAGCCTGACCGTGCGGCCGCGCCGACTGTGGGTGCGGGTCTCGGACGACGGCGCCACGACCCGGCTGGAGGCCGGGGGCCTGGACCGCACGGACACCGCCGAGGGGCTCGCCGACGACGTCGCCGCACTGGCGGAGGCTGCCGGCATGACGGACACTGGTGCACACGATCTGATCGCGGAGGAAGTGGGCTGATGGAAAGCTGGTCGAACCTGGCGATGGTCACCTCGACCCTGCTCTACCTGCGCGCCATGTGCGCCCACGCGGCCGAATGGGCGGCCGCACGGGGCACTGTGCCCG
>JAKDIK010000334.1 GCA_030450535.1 Propionibacteriaceae bacterium | reverse complement strand
AGCTCCGCCCCGGGCGTCCGGCCGATCAGGTCGCGGACGCCGGCGGTGGGGGCCCGGCCGACGACCTGCCCGCGGGCCTGTGGATGCGCGCCGTGGACCAGCGGCCAAACCTCCCGGGCAAACCACTCGATCGCGTCGTGGTTGGTGCCGACGTCCAGCGCGCCCACGAACACGACGACGGGTGCCGTGGGCGCCCAGCTCGGACCCTCCTTTGCGGCGGCCGGCCCCAGCGCGAACGGGGGCACGTGGGCCACCGGAACGCGGGAGCGTCCAGCGCGGATCCGAGCGTCGGTCATGGAGATGTCGGCGATTCCCGTGATCCACGGCGCGCGCTCCAGGCGGAGATCGAGTCTGTGGATGCGGACTCCCTCCACGTGGATGAGCCAGGACGCGGGCGGCCGACGGGAGCCGGCCAGGGCATGGTGATAGGGGCCCTCAAGATTGTGCTGACGAAGCACGAGGGGCAACTGGAGCTGCTTGGCCAGCGCATGGCCGATGTCGATGGACTTCAACGAGAACACCACGATGCCGTCGGCGTCGGGCACCCGCTCGCGCACGACCGCACCGAAGCCGCGGGGAGCCGGCCGGGAGGCGACGATGTAGGGATGAAGCGGGAGCCGGGGAATGGCGGTGAGGAAGCGCCGGCGCGGGGTCAGCAGCAGCGGTGCCGGGGCGATCAGTTCCTCGATGGCCGCAAGGTCGTCGTCGCGGCCCAGCGCTTCCGGTCGTCGATCGGTGGGGAGGACCAGGCCGGCGAGCCAACCCGCCTCCACCATGGCCTCGACGAAGCCGAGGTTCTCGCGCTGGCCGCCGTTGCGGGCGGGCAGGAAGGGCGAGTCGGCGATCACGATCCAACGGCTCATGGCTGCCATGCTAGGACATGGCCCGAGGCGAACCGTCCCAGCCGCGCCGCGCTCATGCCGTCGCCACCTCGGCGTAGCGCCGCGCCGCGACCTCGGTCCCGCCAACGTGCGCCTTCCGCGTCACCGTGCCGACGATGAACGCCCACTGCTGTGCGGCTTGGGACCGGTCGCGGCGCACCACCGCGGCGGCGCCACGGAGGACGGCGCCCACGACCATCAGCCCCCGCAGGAGAACCGCCTGCCGGGGGTGGTACTTGGTGAGGTAGTAGGCGAAGGACGCCCCCCGGAGTCGCAGCATCTCCAGCGACGGTGCTCCGGACGACCCGGCACCGTGCCGGACCGTCACGTCCTCACGCAGCACGCTGCGGAGGCCGGCCTCGCGGCTGCGACGCCCGAAGCTGACGTCCTCGGCGTAGACGTAGAAGGTCTCATCAAAGCCGCCCAGCTCGCGGAAGGTCTCGGTGCGCACGGCCATGCAGGCGCCCGTCGTCCAGCCGACGTCGTAGTGCACGCCGGGCTGGGCCGTCAGGAACAGCCCGGAGGTGGGGAACCGTGAGCCCAAGCCGAGCGCGTGGACCAGCAGGCGCCTCGGGTTGGGCTCCCAGCCGCCGACGCCGGCCTCGATCGTCTGGTCGTGCTTGACCATGGTCGCGGCGTGGGACGCCGCCGTGGTGTCGGCGGCGAGGCCGGCCACGAGGGCCTCCAGGTCGTCCGCAGTGGGACGGCAGTCCGGATTCACGAACACCACGTGGTCCTGCTCACTGGAGAGGGCGCCGAGGTTGGCAGCGCGCCCGAAGCCCACGCCCCCGCCGTCGAGGTAGCGAACGTGCGCGTGGCCGTCGGCGAACTCCCGGAGCCCGTCCGCACCCCGCGCGTTGTCCACGATGACGACGCGCAGGTCTGTGGGCCAGCCGCTGACCAGTTCCTCCACGTGCGCGCGGCTCTTGTACGACACGAGGACGACCTCGGTCGAGGACAGGTGGGGGTGTGGGTCGGGTTGATCGTGCATGTCTTCCTCTCTGAAGGAGCGGCGTCCGCGGATGCGGGACGGCCAGCCCGGGTGGCTCAGCGGTCGCCCCAGAGCCTGAGGTATTCCTCGGACGACCGGGGCATCTGGACGGGATCCCAGATGCTGTTGGACACGTTGGTGTCCGGCTCGCTGAAGTAGCTCTCGAGCACCAGGATGTCGGCGTTCTCCTCGAAGAAGGAACGCATCTTCTCGATGAAGAACGGATTGTCGCCCACACCGTCCACGTCGGTGCTGGCGGGTCCCCACTCCGGATAGGACAGCCCCTTGCCGTGCTCCCGGGCGAAATTGGCCACGTCGGCGATGCCGGCCGCGTTCCGGGGGCGCTTCGTGAGCTCCCACGACGCCTCGTCGGTGCTGCGTGAGGTGTGCCAGTCATAGGTGTCGCAGCCGATCAGATCGACCACGTCGTCCCCGGGGTACAACAGCGTCAGCGAGTCCAGGCGATCGCTCTGCCCGGGCATCTTGGTGGCGCAGCCGATGTCGAAGTCGATGACGAAGTTGGGGGAGACCTCCTTCATGATGCCCGCCACGCGGCGGAAGGCCGCGATGTAGTCCTGGGCCGTGTCGGGGGTGGCGCTCCAGTCGAACCAGTCCCCGTTGGCCTCCCAGCCGATGCGGATGATGGTCACGTCCCGGCCGTTGTCGACGAGCTGCTGGGCGATGGTGCGGAACACGTCGTCGTGGCTGCCTGCGGCGATGTCGGCCAGGCTTTCGTCCCCGTCCGAGGGCATGAGCGGGAGACCGTAGGACAGGACGGCGGGCGAAGCCGCAAACGTGTAGATGTGCCAGTTGGAGTTTCTCATCGTGTGCCACGACTCCTTGGCGGGGTACATCGTGATCGCATCGGCCGGCCGGCCGCGCCAGTCGCCGAAGGCCTCCACCCGCTCACCGCTGGCGGTGTCGCCGCCGGCCCAGATGCCGGAGTGCCAGGACTCACCCGAGCGGGGCTCGCCGAGCAGCTCCCGCGCGCGCTCCAGGCCGGGCGGCAGGGAGGACCGGCTCTCGGGGTGCGGGGCGTGGGAG
>JAKDIK010000333.1 GCA_030450535.1 Propionibacteriaceae bacterium | reverse complement strand
GGCGTCGGTCACGAGCACGGACGCCGTGGGCTCGGACGCCAGCGCCCGGGCCGCCAGAGGGCGGGGCAGCACGCGCATGCGCTCGCCCGGAAAGCCGTCGGCGATGCGGGGCTCACCGGCGGCGGGGTTCATCACTGCTCCTGACGATCATCATCGATCCGTCCATGGCCATCATCATAATGCGCCTTCATGGCGGTATGGCTGCTGCGTAGCGTAGGCGTATGGTCTCCGAAGCCTCACCGCGGCGCACCGCCGTCCAGGTGCTGCGGGAGCCCACCGCCCTGCCCACCCGGATGCCGACCGCCCCCGATCGGTACCCCGCCTACCTCGACAACCGCGTGTATCAAGGCAGCTCCGGAGCCGTGTACCCGCTGCCGTTCCATGAGCGCATCGAGGACGCCTGGCAGGACAGATGGTGGGATCTCGTCACGCTCCGCAACGAATGGGTCGAGCTCGCCATCCTGCCCGAGTTGGGCGGCCGGATCGCCTGGGGCATCGACCGCACGCGCGGCTATGACTTCTTCTACCGCAATCGCGTGATCAAGCCTGCCCTCGTCGGGCTGGCCGGCCCCTGGATCTCCGGCGGCGTCGAGTTCAACTGGCCCCAGCACCACCGGCCTGCCACGTTCCTGCCGACGGCGGTTGAGATCGAGCACGAGGAGGACGGCGCCGTGACCGTCTGGTGTGCCGATCACGATCCCTTCGCTCGCATGAAGGGCATGCACGGCGTCCGGCTGCGCCCCGACTCGGCCGTGATCGAGCTGCGGGTGCGTCTCCACAATCGTTCCGACGACGTCCAGACCTTCCTGTGGTGGGCCAACGTCGCGGCCCGCTCGGGCGACGACTATCAGTCGTTCTTCCCCACCGACGTCCACTTCGTCGCCGACCACGCCCGCCGCGCCATCACCGCGTTCCCGGCCGCCGACCGGCCCTACTACGGCTGGGACTACCCGGCTGCTGCGCAGCGTGTCCCGGACGCCGACCGCATCGACTGGTACCGCAACGTCGCCGTCCCCACGTCGTACATGTGCGTCGAGACCGCCGACGACTTCTTCGGCGGCTACGACCACGGCGTCGGTGCGGGTTTCGTCCACGTCGCCGACCACCGCATCGCACCCGGCAAGAAGCAGTGGACGTGGGGCAATTCCCCGTTCGGCTGGGCGTGGGACCGCAACCTCACCGAGTCCGATGGCCCCTACGTGGAGCTCATGGCCGGCGTCTACACCGACAATCAGCCCGACTTCTCCTTCCTCGCCCCCGGGGAGACCAGGACCTTCAGCCAGTTCTGGTACCCGTACCAGGACATCGGTCCGGTCCACCAGGCCACGTTGGACGCTGCGTGCTCCCTGGCAGTGGAGGGCGACCGTGCGAACATCGGGGTGGCCGTGACCGCGGCGCGCCCCGGGCTCACGCTGAGCCTGACCGATGTCGTCACCGGCGAGGTCTGGTGGCAGGACACCGTCGACGCGGCGCCGGGCACCCCCGTGCGGGTGGACGCCGCCCTGCCGCGGGTCGTCGGCCCGCACGAGGTCACACTGGGCGTTCGTGACCGGGACGCCGTGCTGCTGACCTGGACGCCCCGCTCGCCCGCCGACCGGACCGTTGAGCCGGTCGCCGCCACCGAACCACCGTCGCCGGAGGCCATCGCCTCGACCGACGAGCTCTACGTCACAGGTCTTCACCTCGCGCAGTACCGGCACGCCACCCGCCGCCCGGAGCCCTACTGGACCGAGGCAGTGCGCCGCGACCCGGGCGACGCCCGTTGCCGGACGGCGCTGGCCGCCGGCTGCCTGCGCCGGGGGGAGTTGGCGCAGGCCCGCGAGCACCTCGGCCACGCCCTCGGCCGGCTGTTGTCGCGCAACCCCAACCCCATCGACGGCGAGCCGCACTACCGCCTCGGCCAGACCCTCGCGCGTTCCGGGGACGTGGCTGGCGCCCTGGACGCCTACGGCAGGGCCGCCTGGAATCGGGCGTGGACCGCGCCCGCGCACCTCGCGATGGCACGCCTGCTCGCGGCTCGGGGGGAGGATCTCGACGCGCTGCAGCTGGTGGCCGACACCGGGAGCGACCGGGAGCCGCGCAACCAGGAGCGCTGCCTGGAGGCGATCCTGCTGCGCAGGCTCGGCCGCGACACGGAGGCGGACGCCGTACTCGATGCCCTGCGCCGCATCGACCCGCTCGACGCGTGGGCGTCCGATCTGGCGGGGGAGCGGATCGCTGCCGACGGGCCGACCCTGCTCGACGTCGCCCTGGAGTACTCCTGGGTCGGTGAGCTCGAGGCGGCGCTGGTCCTGCTCGCGGCCGCGGCGTCCGAGTCCGTACCGCTGGGTCAGGTGAACGTCGCCCCGCTGGCCCACCTGCACGCAGCCGACCTGTTGGGGCGTGCCGGTCGCCTTGCCGAGGCGCGGGACGCCCTCGCCGCGGCCGCAGCGGCGGATGCCCGCTGGTGTCTCGCCTCCCGGGACGCCGATCTCGACATGCTCGTCCGCCTGACCGAGGAGTACTCCGACTGCGCGCTCGTGTATCGGCTGCTGGGCCATCAGCTCTATCACCTCGGCCGGCGTGTCGACGCCACAGCGGCCTGGCGACGGGCGGTGGAGTTGGCCGACGACGATCCCGTCACCCGGCGAAACCTGGCCGTGGCGGCCCACAACATCGAGGCGGACCCGGCGGCGTCAGGAGTGCACTACGCACGTGCGCTCGCGCTCTCGCCCGAGGACCCCCGCCTGCTGTACGAGCTCGACCAGCTCCACAAGCGCACCGGGACCACGCCGGAGCGCCGCCTGGCCCACCTCGGCGCGCACAGCGACGCGGTCGCCGAGCGCGACGATCTCACGGTGGAGTACGTCGAGTTGTTGACCCACGCCGGCCGGGCCGACGAGGCCGCGCTGTCCACGGCGTCGGGCACGCTGTCGTA
>JAKDIK010000013.1 GCA_030450535.1 Propionibacteriaceae bacterium | reverse complement strand
CGACGCCGCCGACGACATGCGCTTCGATGAGAAGGGCCCGAACCAGCCCAGCCTGGTCGCCGCGACGCCGGATCTCTCCGGCGCCCACACGACCGCCGAGCTGATGGAGCGGGTCACTGGCCACGCCGTCGACGCGCCGCTGTGCTTCACCTGCGGCACGAAGATGCGTCCGTCGGGCAGCTGCTACGTCTGCGAGGGCTGCGGCTCCACCAGCGGCTGCAGCTGAGCCACGTCCACGAGGGCTCCGGGGGACGCGTCTCCCGGGGCCCTCGGCGTCCGCGCCGTCAGGGTCTTGTTCGACGCGGTCCGCCTGGGGCGGCGCGTCGGAGTCCTCGTCAGCCCGGCGTCCTGAGCCGCCGGCGGGAGCCGGCCAGGTGGACGCGCATGGCCGCGCCCGCCGCGGCGGCGTCGCCCGCGCCGATGGCGTCCACGAATTGGGCGTGCTCGGTCAGCACCTGGGTGAAGTGGGCGCTGTCGGCCAGAGAGGCGCGCTCGTCGAGCCCCGTGCGCTGCAGCAGCACCATGCGCGGCCCGAATGATTCGAGCGTCGTGATCATGAACCGGTTTCCGCTGGCGTGTGCGACGGCCAGGTGCAGGTCGAAGTCGGCGCCGATCACCGTCTGCGGCGCATGGGCGGCCGCGGCGAAGGCGTCCAGCGCCCGCTGCAGGGCCGTGAGTTGGGTGGGCGTCCGGCGCTCGGCCGCCAGGGCGGCGGCCTCCGACTCCAACCCGATGCGGAACTCGATCAGGTCCGTCAGGTCGGCGCGGGTCCGGACGCCCGCCAGCGGACCGTCCGCGGTGTCCAGCGGAATGGCCAGCACGTACGATCCGCGCCCCTGGAACGTCTCGACCAGCCCGGAGGCCTGCAGGTGCTGCAGCGCCTCGCGCACCACCGTGCGGCTCACCCCGAAGCTCGCGCTGAGTTCGCTCTCGGTCGGCAGCTTGGCCCCCGCGGCCAGCTCGCCGGCCAGGATGCGGGCGCGGAGTTGATTCGACAACGCGTGGGCGAGGGCCCGCGTCCCGTGGCGTGTGAGCGCCGATGCGTCCGGCATGTACCTGTCCTATCAGCCGCATCCCTGTCTGACAAAGCACCCCTGTCTGACAAGGCGTGCCTGTGCGACAACCAGCCAAGTGATCCTACAAGTGATTGTGTTGTAGGACGAATGACGTTAGGCTGGGTACGACCGGCGGCGAAGACGCGGCCGGCGTCCGACGAGAGGACCGTCAGCGATGACCAGAAAGCGCATCCTCGCCCCCGTGGTGGCCGCGGCTGTATCCGGACTGCTGGTGCTCGCCGGTTGCGGCGGCCAGCCGGCCGCGCCGACCACCGGCGACGGCGGCAATGTCACCATCCGCTTCACGTGGTGGGGCAATGACAACCGCACCCAGGCCACCACCCGGGTGATCGAGGCGTTCCACGCCAAGCACCCCGACATCACCGTGCAGCCCGAGCCCGGCGACTGGGGTGGCTACTGGGACAAGCTCGCCACCCAGTCTGCGGCCAACGACACCCCCGACGTGATCCAGATGGACGAGAAGTACATCGCCGAGTACGGCGGCCGCGGGCTGCTGCTCGACCTGGGTGACATCGACACGTCCGAGTTCGCCGACGGCACTGTCGAACTCGGCGAGATCGAGGGCACGCTGTACGGCGTCAACGCTGGCATCAACGCCCCCACGATCTCGGCCAACCCGCTCGTGTTCGAGCAGGCGGGCGTCGAGATGCCCGACGACTCCACGTGGACGTGGGACGACTACCACCGCATCGCCGGTGAGATCTCGGCGGCCGGCAACGGTCAGTATTGGGGTTCGATGAGCATGATGAGCGTGGACGCCGTGCTCAAGGCGTGGCTGCGTCAGCACGGCAAGGAGCAGTGGACGGCCGACGGCATCGCCTACGACGCCGCTGACGTCGCCGACATGTGGAACTACTTCATGTCGCTGCAGGCCGACGGCACCACGCCGCCTGCGTCCATCACGGGCGAGGACGAGGGCAAGCCGATCGATCAGTCCCTCATCGGCACCAACCGGGTCGCCATGGGCTCGTTGTGGTCGAACCAGTACCCGGCCATGGATCGGGCGACGGGCCAGTCCGTCGTCCCGCTGCGGCTGCCCAGCCCTGACGGCAGTGCGCAGGGCGCCCAGATGTGGTATAAGGCGTCGATGTACTGGTCGGCCTCAGCACGGACGCAGCACCCCGAGGCCGTCAAGACCTTCATCGATTTCCTGGCCAACGATCCCGAGGCCGGCGCGCTCATGGGCACCGACCGTGGTGTCCCGGCCAACCTGACGGTCCGGGAAGCGATCAGCGGTGATCTGGGCGAGTCGGACGCCAAGGTGGTCGAGTTCCTCGCCGAGATCAACGACGAACTGGGGCGCCCCACCTTGGTTCCGCCGATGGGTGGCGGGCAGAGCCCATCGATCCAGTTGCGCCACGCCCAGGCCGTCATGTTCGGCACCCAACCGGTGGACCAGGCTGCCGACGCCTTCGTCAACGATGTGCGGGCGGCGCTCGGCTGAGCGAGGCGTCGCCGTGGCCGTGCGCGCTGTGCGCGCCGGCCCGGCGACATCGGTCCATCGATACCGGGCTCGGGGTGTGGCCAGGATTGTCACGTCTTCGTAAATCCTGCGGACACCGCGCTGGTTCGACCCCAAGGGGTGCGAAGATTTGCGGCGAACGTCGCGTACGGCGAACGTCGAGAACCGGGAGGAACCCACGTGACCACCAACACCAGCCGCACCCGAGCCGCCTTGGCGCTCGTCGCCGGTGCCGCCGTCTGGAGCCTGACCGCCTGCGCCAACAATGCCACCCCCGCGACCACCGCGGGCGGCACGGACACGGCCGCAGCCGAGGGCGGTGTCGCGCTGGTCAACCCCGGGCAGCTCACCGTCTGCACCCATCTGTCGTACAAGCCCTTCGAGTTCACCGAGGGCAACGACATCGTCGGCTTCGACATGGACCTGATGGATCTCGTCGCCGAGGAACTCGGAGTCACCCGCAGCGTCGTCGACATCGAGTTCGGCCAGATCACCTCCGGCTCCGTCTTCACGGCCCAGCGATGCGATGTCGGCGCCGCGGCGATCACGATCACCGACGAGCGCAAGGCCGCCACCGGCTTCTCCGAGGGCTACTTCGCGGCCACCCAGGCGCTGCTCGTGCCCGCGGACTCCACCGTCACCGGGTTGCAGGATCTCCGCGGCGAGGTGATCGGCGTCCAGACCGACACCACCGGCAAGGACTACGTCGAGGAGCACGCGGCCGAGTACGGCTACGAGGTGCGCATCTTCGAGGACATGCCGACCAGCGCCAACGCGGTCCTCGCCGGGACGGTGGCCGCCGCGGTCAACGACAACGGTGTGTACTACGACTTCGCCCGGGAGAACGCGTCCACCAAGGTGGTCACCGAGTTCCAGACCGGCGAGGACTATGGCTTCAACTACGCCCCTAGCAACACCGCCCTCGGTGAGACCATCGACGAGGTGCTGACGCAGGCCCGCGCAGATGGCCGCTACAACGAGATCTACCGCACCTGGTTCGGCGTGGACGCCCCCGCCAGCTGAGCCCTGCGTCACCCTTCCCCTCGCCACCAGGAGTGCCGATGAGCTCGACCACCACCGGGGCGGCGTCGCGCGTGCGCCGCGCCCGGACGTCCCCCCGCAAGCGCGCCCAGCGCGTCCGGCTGCTCCAGTACGCCCTCTTGGTCGCCCTGGTCGTCCTCGTCATGGCGACCGTGGACGGTCGGCAGGTGCAGTCGGTCTTCTTCCGCTGGGATCTCGTGCAGCTCACGCTCCGTGGCATCCCCCAGGCGCTGCTCAACACCGTGATCTACACCCTCGGTGCCTTCCTGCTCGGCCTGCTCCTCGGCACGGTCCTGGCGCTCATGCGACTCTCCCAGGTGGCGCCGTACCGGTGGCTGGCGGGCATCTACATCGAGTTCTTCCGCGGGGTGCCGGCGATCATCGTGCTGCTCGCGTTCAGCCTGATGTCGGTCGCGTTCCCGGGTCTGCGGTTCCCCTTCGACCCGTACGGCACCGTGTGGACGGCGCTGGGCATGGTGAGCGCGGCGTACATGGCCGAGACGATCCGCGCCGGCATCCAGGCCGTCCCCAAGGGCCAGGTCGAGGCGGCGCGGTCGCTCGGCATGCCGGCGTCCATGGCGACCCGCAAGATCGTGCTGCCGCAGGCCTTCCGCATCATCACCCCGCCGCTGACCAACGAGCTGATCCTGCTCACCAAGGACTCCTCGCTCGTCTACGTCCTCGGCCTGACCCCCGCCGCCTTCGAGTTGACGAAGTTCGGGCGCGAGCTCTCGAACACCAACGTCAACCTGACGCCGCTGGTCGTGGCCGGCCTGTCGTACCTGATCATCACCCTCCCGCTGACGTTCCTCGTCCGCCACATGGAGGCCCGCCAGAGGAAGGCCCGGTGAGCGCCGTGAGCGGCACGCCCCAGCAGATCCCGACCGGCAACCGCTCCGACGAGATCCAGATCTACGACCTCCACAAGAGCTTCGGCGACCTGCAGGTGCTCCAGGGCATCTCGACCGTGGTGCGCCGGGGCGAGGTCGTGTGCGTCATCGGTCCGTCCGGATCGGGCAAGTCGACGCTGCTGCGCTGCGTCAACCTGCTGGAGCAGCCCACCAGCGGGCGCATCTTCATCCTCAACGAGGAGATCACCGACCCGGACGCCGACGTCGACTTCATTCGCACCCAGATGGGCATGGTGTTCCAGCAGTTCAATCTGTTCCCGCACCTCACGGTGCTGCAGAACTGCACCATCGGTCAGACCGAGGTGAAGCGGATCCCCAAGGCGACGGCCGAGGGGATCGCCCGCGAGAACCTCGCGAAGGTCGGCCTCGGCGACCGCACGGATGCCTACCCGGCTCAGCTCTCGGGCGGCATGCAGCAGCGTGTGGCGATCGCGCGGGCGTTGAGCATGGACGTGGAGATGATCCTCTTTGACGAACCCACCTCGGCGCTCGATCCGGAGCTCGTCGGCGACGTGCTGGGCGTCATGCGCGACTTGGCGAACGAGGGCATGACGATGATGGTTGTCACCCACGAAATGGCGTTCGCCCGTGAGGTCGCCGACAGGGTGATCTTCATGGACGGCGGTGTGATCGTCGAGGAGGGCGACCCCGCCCAGGTCATCGGCAACCCGCGCGAGGAGCGGACCCGCACGTTCCTCCAGCGCGTGCTCGACCCGACGCACACCCACTCCACGGCGGTGCCCGAGTCCCCTGATCCGGTGACCGAGCTGGACGCCGCCCAGCACATGGCCAATCCGGCCGGCAACGCCACCCGCTGAGCGGCCGGCCGGCACCGATCGCGACCAAGGGGTGTCTTCGGTTGTCACCGGCCGTTAGTCTGGCGTCCATGACGAACGCCCACGACGCCCCGGCCAACGACGTTCCGGTCACGACCGACCCCGACGAGGTCGAGCGCGTCCGCACACTGATGGCCGACATCGACATCGCGATGCTGACGACGGTGGACGCCGGCGCCGACGACGGCCGCCTCACCAGCCGCCCGCTGTCGACGCAACTCGCCGAGGACGACGGTGACGTGCTTTTCCTGGTGCGCCAGAGCAGCAACGTGGTCCGTGACATCCGCGCCAACGCGCAGGTGAACGTGGGCTACACGTCGAAGTCGGCGTGGATCTCGCTGTCGGGCACCGCCGAGGTGGACGAGGACCGGGCGCTGATCGAGGAGCTGTGGAGCACGGGGGCGTCGTTCTTCATGGACGGCGGCCCCGAGAACCCCGACAATGTCGTGCTCAAGGTGCACGGCGACACCGCCCAGGTGTGGGGCGGGGGCTCCGCGGTGGGCACCTTCGTCAAGGTGCTCCGGACGATCACGAAGAAGGACGACGACGAGGAGTCCGGCTCGACCCGGATCGTGGACCTACCCTGACGCGTCCGGCCCGCCCCTCCCGTACCCGCCACACGACGAAGCCGACGAAGGCGCCCACGAGGAGCGTGCCGAGCACGACCGTCAGCACCGGGGAGCGCTGCCAGAGCACGAGGAGCGCCTCGAGGCTGATGAAGCCGACGGTGCCGTAGATGCACGCCCACGCGACGCACCCCAGCGCCACGGCGGGCAGGTAGCGGCGCAGCGGCATCCGGGTGGCACCGGCGGCGAAGTTGACCAGCGTCTGGACGCCGATGGTGAGGAACGACAGGGTCACGGCCGGTGCGCCCCAGCTGTTGATGCGGTCGACGGCGCGCGTGTAACCCGGCGTGGTCATGAGGCGGCTGGCACGGGTGGATTCGGCGCCGCGGGCGGCGAGCCGACCGAGCCAGTAGGTGCCGTTGGCCCGCAGCATGACGATCAGCCACAACGCGGCCAGGATCGCGGCGAGGGGAGCCTCCCACGTCCTCGGGTCCACAGGCTCTCCTCGGGCTCGGGTGGGCGTCAACCGGGCCATTCTGCCACGGGATGCCGCAGCGGCCGGGCGTCGGCGGCGTGGCCCATGAGCCACGACCCCACCCACACCAGTCCGACCGCGGCCGCCGACCAGCGCGCCGCCGGGTGCAGCACGGTGCCGAACTGCCACACCCCGATCGTTCCGGCGGTGAGCAGGGCATAGGCGGCGGTGACGGCCGTGGCGTCCTGAACCTCGCCCAGCCGGGGGATGAGTCGCAGCTCGAGGCGTCCGATCCAGGGGACGACCAGCGCCACCACCACCAGGCCCGCGAGCGCCACGGTGAGCTGGTTGAGCAGCAGCGGCGCGAGGAGGGGCAGGGCCATCGCCAGCGCGAGCAGGCCGAGGCCGGCGAGCAGAATGCAGAAGATGTGCCACAGGTAGGTCGTCACCATCAAGGCGTTGAGCACGGCCAGCGCCCGCTCGGCACGGGGCGGAATGGTCGCCAGCGCGCCGGAGCGCTCCACGAGGGCCAGCGCCCCACACTGGGCCAGGGCCAGCGCGGCCATGGCCAGGGTCGGCGGCTGGATGTTGGCGATCGGAAGGTCGGCGAAGCCCACCGACGTGGGCGGATAGCCGGCCACGAACACGAGGAACACCACGCCCGCGCCGCCCGCGACCAGCGCCGCCCACGGCGTCCACGCCTGGCCGCGGCGGAACCAGCCGCGCTCGTAAGCGATCCCGAACTGGTGGACCAGAGGCCACACGAAGGCCATGTTGAGGTTGCGCAGGCCGGGCTCGCCGAGGCGGAACGAGGCCGTGTCGACGATCGACGCGGCCACGACCAGGGCGATCATCGGCAGGGCGCCGAACCGGTCGTGGGCGCTCACCAGCAGCGGGGCGACGGCCACGATGACGAGGTAGACAGAGATGAACCACAGCAGTTGCATGAGCGCGCGCGAGAGGTCGACCGCGGCCGTCACATACCCCGCCCACGCCGCCAGGGTGCCGAGCAGCGTGCAGAAGGTGACGAAGACGACCAGCGGTCCGACCAGCCGGCGGCCTCTGCTGGCGACGAAGTGCGCGTAGGTGGCACCCTCGGCACGCATGCGGTCGATCGTGAGCGCGTGCCCGAAGCCACCTGCCACGAAGAACAGCGGCATGATCATCAGCACCCACGTGAGCGGGTACAGGTAGGTGGGCGCGGCCCACGGCACGACCGCGGGGACGCCGTCGTCCAGCCGGACGCGGTACAGCAGGCCGTGGAAGATGACCACCACTCCCACGGACGCCGCGCGGGCGACGTCGATCACGTGGTTGCGCACCCGGGCCATGGCTCGTCAGCCTAAACCCCGCCCGGGCGCGGGCCGCGCCGACCGGCCCGAAATCGAGTCTCTGCGTGGAACTGGGGGCGCGGTTGCCGTGCGGGCCGGGGTGGAGCGTCGCGGCGTCCTAGGGTGAAGACGTGCAGGCGGCCATCAACGGGATCTCGACCATCTGGCTCGTGATCGCCGTCGGCTGGTTCATCGCCCACCGTGGCCTCGTGAACCAGGCCGGCCGCCGCCTCATGTCGCTGCTGGCGTTCAACGTGGGGACGCCCATGCTCATGTTCTCGATGCTGTCGCGCGCCTCGCTGGATCACCTCGTCTCGGGGACAGCAGTGGTGTCGTTCCTGGCGGTGGCGGCGACGATGGCGATCTACTTCGCCGTGGCCCCGTGGCTGTTTCGACCGGGAACCGACGGGCTGGTGATCGGCTCGCTGGCGTCCGCGTACACGAATGCCAACAACTTCGGCCTTCCCGTGGCGCTGGCGCTGCTGGGGGACGGCACGTGGATCGCCCCGATCCTGCTGCTGCAGGTGGCGGTCATGCAGCCGGCCGCACTCATGATCCTGGATGCCCGCAACGCGCGCGCCGACCATCGCCGCACCAGCCTGTGGCGCTACCTGCGCATCCCCGTCACGAACCCGATCACCGTCGGCATCCTGCTGGGTCTCGCGGTGAACCTGGCGGGGATGGACGTTCCGGATCTCATCTGGGGTCCGGTCACGATGATCGGGAACCTCGCCGTGCCGCTCATGCTGCTGGCCTTCGGCGCCTCCCTGCGGCTCGACCCGCTGCCCGGCGCGGGCCCGCACCGCCGCCACCTGTGGTTCGCGGTGGCGCTCAAGGTCATCGCGCACCCGCTGCTCGCCTGGGCCCTCGGGCACTTCGCCTTCGGCCTCACCGGCGGCGACCTCTATGCGGTGGTCGTGCTCGGGTCGCTCCCGGCCGCGCAGAACGTCTACATCATGGCCACGCGCTACCACGCCGCCGAATTGCTCGCCCGTGACGCCGTGTTCTGGACGACCGTCCTGTCCGTCGGCACCCTCCTGGTCGCGGCCGCCCTGCTGGGGTGAGCAGGCGGTGCCGTGGGGCATCGGATAGAGTCTGCACCGTGACAGCGCCAGGTTATCTGCTCCCGATCGCACCCGACGAGTGCCGGCAACTGCTGGCCGAGCGGGTGGTTGGGCGCGTCGCGTGGCAGTCCTCGAAGGGCCTGATGCTCCTGCCGCTCAACTACAGCTTCGACGGCGAGGCCATCTGGTTCCGCGTCAAGCGCGACTCCGTGCTCGCCGAGCTGGCCGACGGGCGCGACATCGTGTTCGAGATTGAGGACGTCGACGAGGAGACCAGCGGCGGGTGGTCGGTGCTGGTGCGCGGTCGCGTCGGCGTCCCGACCGCCCGCCCCGCCGACGAGCCGCAGCCGTGGGCGCCCGGCGATCGCGATCTGCTGCTAGTGATGGGGATCGACGACATCACCGGCCGCACCGTCTCCGCCTGACGCCCCACCGGGGTGCCCGGAGGGGCATCACTTAAGCTGGCGGCCATGCGCTACCCCGAGACCCGCCGCGACGACACCGTCGAGACGCTCCACGGCCGCGAGATCGCCGATCCCTACCGCTGGCTGGAGGATGCCGACGCCCCCGAGGTGGCCGCGTGGGTCGCTGCCCAGCGCGAGGCCGCCGAGGACGTCCTCGCCGGGTTGGGCGACCGCGCCTGGTTCGCCGACCTCATGGCCCGCATCGTGTCCCGGCCGCGCGCCGGCGTCCCGATCGTGCGGGGCGAGCGGTTCTTCCTCAGCCGCAATGACGGCACCAGTGCCCAGGACGTCTGGTACACCGCCACCTCGCTGGAGGAGCTGGAGCGGGGCGGCGACGTCGTTCTCGACCCCAACACCTGGTCGAGCGACAAGACGGCCTCGCTGAGCACCTTCTCGGTGGCCCGCGACGGCAGCCTCCTGGCGTACGCGGTGAGCGAGGGCGGCTCGGACTGGCAGCAGTTCCACGTCCTGGATCTCACCACCGGCGAGGATCTCGACGATCGTGTCGTCGGCAAGTTCAGCTCACCGGCGTGGCTGCCCGACCACCGCTCGTTCCTCTACACCACCTTCGACGAGGCCACGGACGCCCGCGGCACCGCGACCGCTGGCCTGCAGGGCGCCCGGCTCATGATTCACCGCCTCGACGGCGACGACGAGGAGCTGCTCCGCTTCGACGAGGGTCCCATGACCCTGGCGTTCGGCGAGGTCTCCCACGACGAGTCCTGGCTCGTCGTGACGATCGTGCGCGGCACCGAGAACCGCAACCGGCTGTGGGCCTACCCGCTCACGACGGCGGACGGCCGCACCGTGCTGGGGGAGCCCATCAAGGTGGTCGACACCCCGGATGCCGAGTACGGCTTCGTGAAGGTCGACGACGGTCAGCTCCACCTCTCCACCGATCTCCATGCGCCTCGCGGACGTGTGGTGCGCGTCGACCTGGCCTGGGCGGCCCGGGGGGACGTGGAGTTCGCCGAGGTCGTGCCGGAATCCCGCGCCACCCTGATGGGCGTCGAGGCCGCCGGCGACGGGCTCCTGCTCGTCCACCTCGACGACGCGCAGCCGGTCGTCACGTGGTTCGCTCCCGACGCCGAGGAGCAGGTCGAACTCGCGCTGCCCGCCGGCGCCCTCGTCGGGCTCGACGGCTCCCCGACGCGTCAGACCGCCTTCATCGGGATCAGCACGCTGGACGCCCCCACCACGGCGTTCCGCGTCGATCTGCCCGCGGCCCACGACGTCGATCCGTCCGTGGAGCGACTGGACCTCGCCGGCGACGCGAAATCCTTCGCGCCGCCCCATCGCGTCACGCGCGAGCGGGCGACCAGCGCGGACGGCACGGCCGTCCCGTACTTCCTCGTGGTCCCCGACGACGGGGTGGACGGCCCGCGTCCGACCCTGCTGTACGGCTACGGCGGCTTCAAGATCCCGGTGCTGGCCGACTACCGGCCCGGGTGGTCGGCGTGGCTGGCGGCCGGGGGAGCGCTGGCCATCGCGAACCTGCGCGGCGGCGGCGAGTACGGCACCACGTGGTACGACCAGGGCCGCGGCCCCCACAAGCAGCATGTCTTCGACGACGCCATCGCGGTGGCCGAGCACCTGATCGAGACCCGCGTCACCACCGCCGCCCAGCTCACCGTGCACGGCCGCTCCAACGGCGGCCTGCTCGTCGGGGCCCTGCTCACCCAGCGTCCGGACCTGTTCGCCGCGGCCCTGCCGGGCGTCGGCGTCCTCGACCTGCTGCGGTTCCACAGGTTCACCGGCGGGGCGGCCTGGACGTCGGACTACGGCGACCCCGACGACGCGGCCGACTTCGAGGTGGCGCTGGCGTACTCGCCGCTGCACAACGTGCGCGAGGGGACGTCCTACCCCGCCACCCTCATCGCCACCGCCGACCACGACGATCGCGTCGTGCCGCTGCACAGCTTCAAGTTCGGGGCGGCCCTGCAGGCGGCCCAGGCTGGGGAGGCACCGGTGGTGCTGCGCATCGAGTCCTCCGCCGGCCACGGGGCAGGCAAGTCGCTGCAGATGGTGGCGTCCGAGTGGGCCGACCTGCTCGCCTTCGCCGCCCACCACACCGGGCTGCGGCCCCCCGCCTGAGCGTCGTCGGGAGCGGCCGGTAGCATGGACCGGCCATGCCTGAGGATCCCGCGGGCGACCTTCGCCTCGACTTCGACCCGGCGCTGCCCATCAGCGCGGCCGTCGACGAGATCCGCGACCTCATCGAACGCCACCAGGTCATCGTCGTGGCCGGCGCCACCGGCTCCGGCAAGACCACCCAGCTGCCCAAGATCGCCCTGCTGGCCGGACGCGGACGCATCGGCCACACCCAGCCCCGACGCATCGCGGCCCGCACGGTCGCCGAGCGGATCGCCGACGAGATGGGCACCACGATCGGCGACGCCGTCGGCTACCAGGTGCGGTTCACCCGGCAAGCCTCGCGCCAGACCCGCGTGAAGCTGATGACCGACGGCATCCTGCTCGCCGAGATCTCCCACGACCGCGACCTGCGCGCCTACGACACGATCATCGTCGATGAGGCCCACGAGCGTTCCCTCAACATCGACTTCCTTCTCGGCTACCTCAAGCAACTGTTGCCGCGGCGTCCCGATCTCAAGGTCATCATCACCTCGGCCACCATCGACACCGAGCGCTTCGCCGAGCACTTCGGGGGCGCGCCGATCGTTGAGGTGTCCGGACGCACCTACCCGGTCGAGATCGTCTACGAGCCGCTGGGTGAGGGCGAGGAACTGGTCGACGGCATCACCCGCGCCGTCACCCAGTTGCACGCCCTCGCCGAGGGCGACGCGCTGGTGTTCTGCTCCGGCGAGCGCGAGATCCGCGATGCCGCCGAGGCCATCGCGGGACTCAAGCTGCGCAACACCGAGGTGCTGCCGCTGTACGCCCGGCTGTCCGCGGCCGAGCAGCACCGCGTCTTCCAGCCCCACTCCGGCATGCGGATCGTGCTGGCCACCAACGTCGCGGAGACCTCGCTCACGGTGCCGGGCATCCGCTTTGTCGTCGATCCGGGGTACGCCCGTATCTCCCGCTACTCGGCGCGTACCAAGGTGCAGCGGCTGCCCATCGAGGAGATCAGCCAGGCCAGCGCGAACCAGCGTGCCGGCCGGTGCGGACGCCTGGGCCCGGGCATCGCCATACGACTGTATTCCGAGGAGGACTTCCACGCCCGGCCCGAGTTCACCGAGCCCGAGATCCTGCGCACCAACCTGGCCAGCGTCATCCTGCAAATGAGCCACGCCCGCCTCGGCCCCATCGAGGAGTTCGGCTTCGTCGAGGCGCCCGACCGCTCCCAGGTGCGCGACGGCGTCCGCCTCCTGCGCGAGCTGGGCGCGATCAGCGAGCCGGACGCCGCGGGCGCCTACGCGCTGACGAAGACCGGACGCCTGCTCGCCCGGCTTCCGGTCGACCCCACGCAGGGGCGGATGCTGGTGGAGGCCGGCCGCCGCGGCGTCACGTGGGACGTCCTGCCGATCGTCGCCGCCCTGGCCATCCCGGACGTCCGCGAGCGCCCCACGGAGCACCAGGGAGAAGCGGACGCCCTCCACCGCCGCTTCTGGGCATCCGGGGAGACCGACTCCGACCGCGACACCTCCGACATCGCCGCGATCTGGCGGCTGTGGGAGTACCTCCGCGAGCGGCGCGCCGAACTCTCGGGCAACGCGTTTCGCCGAATGTGCCGCGACGAGTACCTCAACTTCCTGCGCATCCGCGAGTGGCAGGACCTCGTCAGCCAGCTCCGCGAGATCGCCGGCGAGCTCCACCTCGACCGCCACGGCCCGGCCGATCACGCCGAGGTGAAGCGCCGCGCCGAGGGCCGGCGTCGCGCCGACACCTCCCGGGCGGACCGGGGTGGGGGCGGGGACGCCGCCCCCGCCGCCGGGCCGGACTTCGACGCCGTCCACATCGCCGTGTTGTCCGGACTGCTCAGCCACGTCGGACTCCTCGACGAGCGCAACCGCCCCCGCACGCCCCAGCGCGGGCGGCGTCCGCTGGCGGAGTACCTGGGCGCGCGCGGCGCACGCTTCGCGATCCAGCCCGGCTCGGCCGCCGCGAAGGCCACTCCCGAGCTGGTCATGGCCGTCGAGCTGGTCGAGACCACCCGGCTGTGGGCGCGCACGGTCGCCCCGATCCGGGCCGAGTGGGTCGAGCAGGTGGGCGAACACCTCGTCAAGCGCACCTACTCCGAGCCGCGCTGGTCCGAGCGCGGCGGCCAGTGCGTGGCGACCGAGAAGGTGCTGCTGCTCGGCGTCCCGATCATCGCCGACCGCACGGTGAGCTACGCGCGGATCAACCCCAAGGTGGCCCGCGAGGTGTTCCTTCGCTCGGCGCTGGTGGAGGGCCAGTGGCGTACCAGGCACCACTTCTGGGCGCGCAACGAGAAGGTGCGCGCCGAGGCCGCCGAGCTCGAGGAGCGCACCCGCCGCCGCGACATCGTCGCGGACGACGACACGATCCTCGACTTCTACGACGAGCGCGTCCCCGCCCACATCACGTCGGTGGCCGCGTTCGACCGCTGGTGGCGCGACCAGCGGCAGACCGAGCCCCACGCCCTCGACCTCCGGCTGGACGACCTCGTCGAGGTCGCCGACGCGGTCGACACCGAGGCGTTCCCGGACACGTGGGTCGCCGGCCCGACCGACCTGCCCGTCACGTACAGCTTCGACCCCGGCGCGGGCACCGACGGCGTCAGCATCGACATCGACGTCAGCGTGCTCAACCAGGTGGACGCCGCGCCGTTCACCTGGCAGGTGCCCGGACTGCGCGACGAGCTGGCCACCGAGCTGATTCGATCCCTGCCCAAGGCCGTCCGGACGCGCTTCGTCCCGGCCCCCGACTGGGCCCGCCGCGCCCTGAGCTGGCTCGAGGACCACCCCACCGATGCGGCCTTCCCGGCCGCGCTGGCCCGGGCGCTGACCCGCCTGACCGGCGACGTCGTCGACCCCGCCCAGTTCAACCTCGGCACCCTGCCGGATCACCTCAGCGTCCGCTACGTCATCACCGACGGCCGCCGCACCCTCGGTGCAGGCAAGGACTTCGAGGCGCTGCGCTCCCAGTTCGCCCCCCGGTTGGCCAAACGGCTCAACGCGGCGGCGTCCGACCTGGCCCATCCGGGCGCGACGAGCTGGGCGTTCGGCGCCCTGCCCCGGGAGACCACCATCGACCGCGATCCGACCCCGCTCGTCGGGTACCCGGCGCTCCTCGACCAGGGGGCGACCGTGGGCGTCCGCATCGCCAACACCGCAGCCCGGGCCGCGAAGTGGCATCCGCTCGGGCTGCGTCGCCTCGTGACGCTCGTGACCCCCGACCCGGCCCGGTCGGTGTTCGCGCGTCTGTCGAACGCCGACAAGGTGGCCCTCGCGGCGGGGCCGTACGCGAACCTCAACGCCGCGCTCGCCGACTGCCGACTCAAGGCAACCGGCGACCTCATCGCCCACGTGGCCGACCCCATCGACGTCCGCGACGGGGCCGCGTTCACCGTCCTCGCCGACGCCGTCCGCGCCGACGTCGCCGACCGCATGCAGACCGTCGTCCACACCGCCGCCCGCGTCCTGGCCCGGTACGTCGAGGTCCGTCGAGAGCTGGACGCCCTCCCTGCCTCAGACACGCGCGACGACGTCACCGCCCAGCTCGACAACCTCATCTTCGACGGCTTCGTCGCCGCGACGCCCGACCCGCACTTCGGGCGCCTCGAGCGCTACCTGCACGCCATCGAGCTGCGCCTGGCGGGGCGACGCAGCAACCTCGCCCGCGAGGAGCAGGGGCTCGACGTGATCACCGACCTCGAGGACGCCTACGGTCGGATCGTCGCGCGTTACCCGGTCGGCGAGCTGCCGCCCGCGGCGTCCGACGTCGGCTGGCTGCTGGAGGAGCTGCGGGTGAGCCTGTTCGCCCAGTCCCTCGGCACGGCGCAGCCGGTCTCGGCGAAGCGGGTGCGCACCGCGCTGGCCGCCCTGGGATGAGGGTGGGCCGCTAGAGTGGCCGGCATGCTGGATCCGAGGCAGCTGTACACCGTCGATCCCGAGGTGCGAGAGAGCCTGGCAGGGGTTCGGCCCGTCCTGATCCACCTGCTGGAGGGGTACGTGGACGCCGGCCAGGTGGCCCGCCAGCTCGGCGAGCACCTGCGCGACAGCCTCACCTCGACCGCGCTCGCCGTCTTCGACCACGACCAGCTGCACGACTACCGCTCGCGCCGGCCCGCCATGGTCTTCGACACCAACACCTGGGTCTCCCTGAGCGACTACGCGCTCGTGCTGCACAAGGTGACGGACGCCTCGGGGCAGGAGTTTTTGCTGCTCGTCGGCCCCGAACCGGACACGCAATGGAACCGGGCGTGCGCCGCGATCCTCGACTTCGCGCAGGAGCTGGGCGTGGCGCAGCTCGTCAGCGCCCAGGGTGTCCCCATGGGGGTGCCGCACACGCGCCCGATCCTGGTCACCGCGCACGCCACCGACCCCTCGATCGTCGAGAGCAATCCGGTGTGGATCGACCGCGTCACCGTGCCCGGCAGCTTCGCGGCCATGCTGGAGTTCCGCGCCGGCGAGCGGGGCCTGCTGGGCCGCGGCTTCGTCCCCCACGTGCCGCACTACCTCGCGCCCGGCACCTACGCCCCCGCCGCACTGGCAGCGCTGGAGCAGGTGCGGGACGCCACGGGCCTCGATCTGCCGCCCGGCGAGCTCGCGTCGCTCGCCACGCAGACCCTCGCCCAGCTCGAGGGTGAGGTTGCGGGCGACGGCGAGTTGGGTCCGATGGTCGAGCAGTTGGAGCGGCAGTACGACGAGCTGGAGGCGTCCGGGCGCACCCATGTGCCGAGCGTGGACGAGATCGGGAAGGCCGTCGAGCAGTTCCTGGCTCAACAGGGCGACGAGGATTCGGAACGCTGAGGTGCAGCACATCGACGAACTGCTCGAGCTGCTGCGGCTCGATGATGCCGGCGACCACGTCTTCACCGGACGCCATCCCGAGACGATGATGCAGCGCACGTTCGGCGGGCAGGTCATGGCCCAGGCGCTGGCCGCGGCATACCGGACCGTGGCGGACGACCGCATCTGCCACTCCCTCAAGGGCTACTTCCTGCGCGGCGGCGCCACCGACACCTCGATTGAGTATCACGTGGGGCGCACCCGCGACGGCGGCACCTTCTCGACCCGGAACATCCGGGCCCTGCAGCACGGCCGGGAGATCTTCCAGATGGCCGCGTCCTTCAAGACACCCGAATCCGGCCTCGAACACGCCGAGTTGCCCATGCAAACGCCGATCCCGCCCGGCGACTGCCCCGACCTCGCGGCGGTGCTGGGAGAGCGCAGCCAGCGGGCCGCGCAGCTGTGGGAGAAGGAGTGGGCCGCGATCGACGCGCGGTTCGTGCCGACCGCGCCACAGGTCAACGGCGGTGCGCGCATGCAGGTGTGGATCCGCAGCCACGGCGACCTGCCGGACGACCCGCGCATCCACCAGATGGTGCTCGCCTACGCCTCCGACCTCACCCTGCTGGGCGTCACGACGCTGCTCCACCCGGACGCCTTCGGGTCGCCGCGATTGCAGATGGCGACGATCGATCACTCGATGTGGTTCCACCGAGCCATCCGCGCGGACGACTGGGTGCTGTACGACCAGAGCTCGCCCAACGCGTCCAACGGGCTGGGTTTCGCGCGCGGGCGGCTCTACAACGAAGCCGGCGTCGTCGGGGCGTCCACCACCCAAGAAGGCCTGATTCGCCTCACCCAGGGCTGAGCCCAATCGCGCTCGCTCACGACCCAGCCACACGCGGCCGGGGCCGTACCCAAGATCCGACACAAAGAGAACCGACACACAGAACCGACGCCTCCCCACCGGGCGGGGGGGAGGCGGCGACCGGGGGGATGGGTTTGCGCGGGGGCTGGGGTGGCCTGTTGTCGGTGCCTGGGCGGCGCAGGCCGCCGAGCTGGGCGCCTTCAGCTTCGCGATCGCCTGGCGCTCGATCTGGCGCACCCGCTCGGCGGTGATGCCCCAGACCTGGGCGATGTCGGCGAGCTTGGCCTGACGGCCGTCCAGCAGCCCGTAGCGGCGGCGCACGACGTCGGCCGAACGCTCGTCCAGGCTGGAGAGCAGCGTCTCGAGTCGGCCACGCTCCTCGGCGTCCAGCACCATCTCGTCCGGGCCGGGGGAGGTGTCGCGGGCGAGCAGGTCGCCGAGGGCGGTGTCGCCGTCCTCCTCCACCGGGGCGTCCAGCGACACGTGCTCGCGCGCCAGGCGCAGGAGCTCGACGACGCGCTCGACCTCCAGGTCGAGCTGCGCAGCGATCTCCTCGACCTCCGGCTCACGGCCGAGCTGGCGCTCCAGATCGCGGCGGGTGGCCGAGACCTGGTTGATCTGCTCGGCGACGTGCACGGGCAGGCGCACGATGCGGCCCTGCTGAGCGATGCCGCGGCTGATCGACTGGCGCACCCACCACGTGGCGTAGGTGGAGAACTTGAAGCCCTTCATGTAGTCGAACTTCTCGACGGCGCGGATCAGACCGGTGTTGCCCTCCTGCACCAGGTCGAGCAGCGGCATCTGCGAACGGCCGTACTTGCGGGCCACCGAGACGACGAGGCGCAGGTTCGCGGTGACGAACTGCCGCATGGCCCGCTGCCCCTGCTCCGAGATGTTCCGCAATTCTTCGTCAGTTGCCTTGACGGCCTTGCGGCCGCCCCGCTCCTTCGTCGTCACCGTGCGCTCGAGGATCGCATCGGCGTACAGGCCGGCCTCGATCTGGCGGGCGAGATGCACTTCCTCCTCGGCGGTCAGCAGCGGCGTCTTGGCGATCCCGTCCAGGTACAGCCCGACGGAGTCCTTGCCGTCGATGCCCTCGTTGGAGCGGGCTCGGTGGGAGCTCGAGATCATGTGGTGGTCCTTTCCCTCTCGACCAGTACAACGCCTTTCGAGCGGAATTTGTTCGGGCGACCCCCCGAACCACCCCTGAGAGTGCGGTCCGTGGGGCAGATGTAGACCACGGTCGTACGCGGCATGTGCCCGCGGACCCCCGCGCGAGGGTGACCTGCGCGTGCGGGGACGTCAGGACGCCGTCGGCGCGAGTTGATCGATCAGCCAGGCCAGCTGCCAGGCCCGTTCGCGCCAGGCCTTGTACCGTCCCGACGTGCCGCCATGACCGCCCGCCATTTCCGTACGCAGCACGATGGGTCGCTCGAGCGGGTTCGTGGCCCGGTCGCGGAGTCGGGCCACCCACTTGGCCGGCTCCGTGACCTCCACGCGGGTGTCGTGATAGCTCGTGGTGGCCAGGATCGCCGGGTAGGGGTGCTCGCCGACATTCTCGTAGGGGGCATACGCCTTCATATAGGCGTACACGGCGGCGTCGTGCAGGGGGTCGCCCCACTCCTCCCATTCCATCACCGTCAGCGGCAACTCGGGGTTCAGGATCGTCGTGAGCGGATCGACGAACGGGACGATGGCGTGCACGGCACGGAAATCCTCCGGGGCCAGGTTCGCGACGGCGCCCATGAGAAGGCCGCCGGCGGAGCCACCCTCGGCCGCGAGCCGGTCGGGAGCCACGTACCCGTCCGCCACGAGACGCCGAGCGCAGGCGATGAAGTCGGTGAACGTGTTGGTCTTGGTGAGTTCCTTGCCGCCCTCGTACCAGGGACGTCCGAGCTCGCCGCCGCCACGGACGTGGGCGATGGCCACGACGAAGCCGCGGTCGAGCAGGCTGATGCGGCTCGTCGCGAAGTGCGGGTCGCTGGGGATCTCGTAGCTGCCGTAGCCGTACAGGACGCCGGGCGCGGTGCCGTCCACCGGCGTGTCGCTGCGGCGCACCAGCGAGTTCGG
>JAKDIK010000332.1 GCA_030450535.1 Propionibacteriaceae bacterium | reverse complement strand
TGCCAGAACCGCGGTTTTGCAGCATTGAGACGCACACGACCCCCCGACGCCGACTCCTTTCCGGTTCCTCGGCTCTGCCCGCGGCGTCCTCCTGCACGCGGCCGCCATCCACTCCCGCGCACCCCGACCACGACCCTTGTAGGAATCTCACAAAGACCCGCCGGCAACATTGGCTGGCCAACCGAACCCGGTTGTACGGTCCGACCGAAATGATGAGGTGGTGCTCGCGATTGTCGCGCCCGGACAGGGCGCCCAGACCCCCGGATTCCTCGCCCCCTGGCTCGAGACGCCCGCGTTGGCGGAGCGACTCGCCGAACTCTCCGAGGCGGCCAGGATCGATCTCGCCGCCCACGGCAGCACGAGCGACGGCGAGACCATCCGGGACACCGCCGTCGCCCAGCCCCTGCTGGTCGGCGCCGCGCTGATCACGGCTGAAGCACTGCTCGACGACGTCCGGCCGCAGGATGTCATCGCGGGCCACAGCGTCGGCGAGATCGGCGCGGCCGCGATCGCCGGAGTCCTCTCCCCCACCGACGCCATGGTGCTCGTCCGCGAGCGCGCCCTCGGCATGGCAGAGGCGTCCGCCGCCCGGCCCACCACGATGGCCGCCGTCGTGCGCGGCGACGCGGACGCCGTCCTGGCCGCCATCGAGGCCGTCGGCGCGACCGCCGCGAACAACAACGGCTCCGGCCAGATCGTCGCCGCCGGCACGGTCGAGGAGATCGACGCGCTGCGCGCCAACCCGCCCGCGGGCGCCCGCGTGATCCCGCTGTCGGTGGCCGGCGCGTTCCACACCGTCCACATGACCCCCGGCCGCGAGCGCCTCGCGGCCGTGGCGTCCGGCTTCACCACCGCCGACCCGACCGCGCGCCTGCTGAGCAACGCGGACGGCGCCGTCGTCACCTCGGGCGCCGAGTACCTTCAGCGCCTCGTCAACCAGGTCACGAGCCCCGTCCGGTGGGATCTGTGCCTGGCCACCATGGCCGACCTGGGCGTCACGGGCGTCCTGGAGCTCGCCCCCGCCGGCACCCTGACGGGCATCGCCAAGCGCAACCTGTCGGGGGTCGAGCTCTTCAACCTCAACACCCCCGACCAGCTCGACGACGCACGCGCGTTCGTAGCCACCCACCGCAGCCAGGAGGCCTGACATGCCGCTCACCACGTCCACCGGACCGGAGTACGCCCGTATTCTCGGGATCGGCGCCGCTGTCCCCTCGCGCGTGGTCGACAACGCCGAGATGTGCACCTTCATCGACTCCTCCGACGAGTGGATCCAGCAACGCACGGGCATCGTCGAGCGCCGCTGGCTGGGCGAGGGCGAGTCGCTGGAGACGCTGAGTCTGGACGCCGCCGCGCAGGCCCTCGAGCACGCCGGACTCACCGGTGCCGACATCGACGCCGTCGTCGTGTCGACCGTGAGCCACCTCATCCAGACCCCCTCGCTGGCCGCCATGCTGGCGGCCAAGCTCGACACCCCCGGCGCCGCCGCCTTCGACATCTCGGCCGCCTGCGCCGGCTTCTGCTACGGCATCGCGATGGGCGAGGCGCTGGTGCGCGCCGGCTCCGCCCGGCACGTGCTGGTCATCGGCGCCGAGACCCTCAGCGAGATCACCGACCTGTCCGATCGCTCCACGGCCTTCCTGTTCGCCGACGGCGCCGGGGCCGCGATCATCGGCGCCTCCGACACCCCCGCCATCGGCCCGGTCGTCTGGGGGTCCGACGGTCACCAGGCCGACGTCATCCACATGACGCGCACCTGGCCCGAGGCCGTCGCCACCGGCGAGAGCAGCCACTTCTTCATGGACGGCCGTCCCGTCTTCCGCTGGGCCACCGGCTTCATCGCCACCGCTGCCCAACGGTGTCTGGACGCCGCGGGCCTGACCGCCGACGAAATCGACGTCTTCGTCCCGCACCAGGCGAACAACCGCATCACCGACGCCATGCTGCGCCACCTCACGCTGCCGGATTCGGTCAAGGTCGCCCGTTCGATCAAGCACTACGGCAACAACTCCGCCGCCTCGATTCCGGTCGCGATCGTCGACATGCTCGCCTCGGGCGAGGCCAGCAGCGGTGACGTCGTCCTCATGATCGGCTTCGGCGCCGGGCTGGTGTACGCCGGCCAGGTCGTCGTCCTCCCCTGACCGCCCCCACCGGAACCTCCGGCGTCCGCCGGAAACATGCCCATCGAAACCACAACAAAGAAGGAGAACCCCCATGGCCACCACTGAAGAGATCCGCTCCCAGCTCGCTGAGCTCGTGAACGACGTCGCCGGCGTGCCGGTCGAGGACGTCCAGCTCGACAAGAGCTTCGTCGACGACCTCGACGTCGACAGCCTCGCGATGGTCGAGATCATCGTGGGCTGCGAGGAGAAGTTCGGCGTGACGATCCCCGACGAGGAGAGCAAGAACCTCAAGACCGTCGGCGACGCCGTCGCCTACATCGAGCAGCACAGCTGACTCACGCCACCTCCGGGCGGGGCGGCGGCCAGGCCGGACGCCCCGCCCAGACCCCTTCTTCTCCCCCATCACCTGAGCCGCTCACACCAGAGCCGCCAACACCAGAGCCGCTATCACCTGAGCCGCCAACACCAGAGGAACTGTCATGACAGAAGTCGTCATCACCGGCATGGGCGCCACCACGCCCCTCGGCGGGGATCTTGCGAGCACCTGGGATGCCATGCTGGCCGGTGAGTCCGGTGTGGTCGCCCTGACCGACGAGTGGGCCGAGCCGCTGGCCGTCCGCATCGCCGGCAAGGCCAAGGTCGACCCGGGCGAGGTCATCGACCGCGTGAAGGCACGCCGCCTCGACCGCTCTGCGCAACTCGCCCTGATCGCCGCCGAGGAGGCCTGGCTGCAGGCCGGCTACCGCCTCGGCGACGGCGAGGGCGGCGCCGACGTCGATCCCGATCGGCTGGCCGTGGCG
>JAKDIK010000098.1 GCA_030450535.1 Propionibacteriaceae bacterium | reverse complement strand
CCGCGACGACCGTCCCCGCTCCAACGACCGGTACCAAGATCGCAACCGGGACGACCGTCCGCGCTTCAACGATCGCAACCGCGACGACCGTCCCCGCTCCAACGACCGGTACCAAGATCGCAACCGGGACGACAGGCCGCGGTTCAACGATCGCAACCGGGACGACCGTCCCCGCTCCCACGACCGGTACCCGGATCGGAACAGGGACGATGGCCGACGGTTCGAGGAGCGCCGGCGCCGGGACGACTGGTCCCCGCGCGAAGGCGAGGAGGAGCGCGAGCCCTACGTGCCGCGTCCGGGGCTGGCGCGCAAGGAGAACGAGCCCGATACACCCAAGGACATGGACCTGCGGGAGCTCCCGCGTCCTGTCCGCGCCGAACTGCGCTCGCTGACCCAGGAGATGGCCGACATCGTCGGCGCGCACCTGCTCAAGGCGGGCGAACTCATGCAGAGCGATCCGCAGCTGGCCTACGCCCACGCCGAAGCGGCCCGCCGCCGTGCCGCGCGGCTGGCGGTCACGCGGGAGGCGACCGGTGAGACCGCGTATGCGGCGGGTGAGTACGCCGTGGCGCTCCATGAGTTCCGAGCGCTCCGGCGCATGAACGGCGGCACCGAGTTCGTGGCCGCGATGGCCGACTGCGAGCGGGCCCTGGGACGTCCGGATCGGGCCCTGAAGCTGGTGCGCGAGGGTCTGGACGCCAAGCCCGACTTCAACCAGCGCGTGGAACTGCGGCTCGTCGAGGCTGGGACACGGCTGGATCAGGGACAGGCCGCCGAGGCACTGCGGGTGCTGAAAGCCGAGATCGAGGCGTCCGCCGGGCGTGGTTCGCGGTCGGCGCGGGCGCGGCTGCGGTACGGCTATGCCGACCTCCTGGAGCAGACGGGCGACGCCGATGGCGCCGAGCGATGGTTCGGCGCCGCCGCGGCACTGGACGCCGACGCCGAGACCGACGCCAACGAGCGCGTGGCCCGCCTCCAGGGCATGGTCCTCGAGATAGACGAGGATGCCCTCGTCGGCGACGAGCCCGAGACCGAGCAGGAGCCCGAGACCGAGCAGGAGCCCGAGACCGAGCAGGAGCCCGAGTCCGAGGAATCCGACGACGCCGAGCCTGTCTCCGCGGGGGATGAGGCCGAGCAGGAGCCCGAGCTCGAGGAATCCGACGAGGCCGAGCCTGTCCCCGCGGGGGATGGGGACGAGCCCACCAGGGAGGACGCACCGCAGTGAACGCGTTCATCGATGACTACGACGTGGCCATGTTCGACCTCGACGGGGTGCTCTACCTGGGTCCCGACGCGGTCGAGGGCGCGGTCGAGGGCGTCGCCGAGCTGAAGCGGCGGGGCGTCCGACCCACCTACGTCACGAACAACGCCGCCCGCAGCACTCAGGCGGTCGCGGACCACCTCGCCACCCTGGGCTACCCGGCGACCGAACCGGACGTCATCTCCAGCGCCCAGGCTGCCGCGGCGCTCGTGGCAACGGAGTACCCGCCGGGCACGACCGCGCTGGTCGTCGGTACGGAGAACCTCGTCAACCTCGTGAGCGAGGCGGGCCTGCGTCCGGTGGAGTCGGCGGAGGACGATCCCGCGGTCGTCATCCAGGGCTACGACCCGGCGATGACCTGGCCGCGGCTGGAGGAGGCGGGCTTCGCCATCCAGCGGGGGGCACGCTGGATCGCCACCAACACCGACGCCACCCGCCCCACGAACCGGGGCATCGTGCCCGGTCTGGGCACGATGGTGGCCGCCGTGCAGGTCACCGTGGCCGTGACGCCCACGGTCGTCGGCAAGCCCCATCGTCCCCTGATGGCCGAGGCGTTGCGTCGCACCGGCGCCCGGAACCCGGTCTTCGTCGGCGACCGCATCGACACTGACATCATGGGCGCTCATGCGGTCGGCATCGATTCCTTCTTCGTCTTCACCGGCGCCCATGGCGTCCTCGACGTGTGCCGGGCACCGGCGGACGGCCGTCCCACCGCCATCGGCTGGAACGTGGGCTCGCTGTTCGAGCCCCGCCGGACCGCCGACGTGGACGCCGAAGGCGCCACCTGCGGGAGCATCCGCGTCCGCATCGTGGACACCGGAGCGGCCATCGAGGGCGACATCACCGGCCGTCCGGCGCAGTTGGACGCCGCGTGGGCCCTCGCCCAGCTGTGCTGGAACGGCTCGGTGTCGTCTCCGGAGGAGGCCGCCGCGCGGCTCGACCTGCTGCCATAGACTGGGGGCCGAATCCATCGGCGACACCCATGTCAGGAGCATGCACTATGGCCGTCCGCACCCGATCCAGCATGACCGACCTTGCGCTCGTGGCGGTGTTCGCCGGCATGCTGGCCGCGCTCACGCTCGCCCCGGCGATCCCGGTCGGTGCCCTCGGCGTCCCGATCACGCTGCAGACGCTCGGCGTCGCGCTGAGCGGCATGATCCTTGGTCCGTGGCGCGGCGGGGCCGCCGTCCTGCTCTACCTCGTCCTCGGCTTCGCCGGCCTCCCGATCTTCGCGCAGGGCGCCGGCGGGCTCGGGGTGTTCGCGCGGCCGTCCATCGGCTACCTGCTCGCGTTCCCGCTCGCCGCCGTGCTCATCGGCTTTCTCACCCGGCTCGTCCTGCGCCGGATCAGTGCCCCCGCCCTGCGCGGCCTGGCGATCTTCGGCTGCGGGCTGGCGGGCTCGTTCGTGTTCATCCATCCCTTCGGTATCACCGGCATGCACCTCGTCGGCGCCCTGCCGTGGGAGGTGGCGCTCGCCACCGGTGCCCTCTATCTACCCGGCGACCTCATCAAGACGGCCGTCGCCGCAGCCATCGCGGTGGCCGTCCACCGCGCCTTCCCCGACCTGGCCGCCCCCCGGCTCGCCATGGCCACCCCGACCGAGGAGCGCGCGTCGGCTCGATGATCGCGCTGGAGCACGTCGGGGTGCGGGTGCCCGTGCCCGACCCGGACGGCCGCGGCTGGGCGCAGCGGACGCTCCTGCAGGACATTCACCTCAGCCTGGGCGAGCGCCGGGTCGCGTTCGTCGGCAGCAACGGGTCGGGCAAGTCGACCCTGCTGAGGCTGCTGAACGGGCTGGTGTCACCCACGGCCGGCCGCGTGCTGGTGGACGGCCTCGACCCGAGTACGGACGGCCCGCGCGTGCGGCGGCACGTCGGGTTCGTGTTCACCGATCCGGCCAGCCAGCTCGTCATGCCGACCGCGCTGGAGGACGTCGAGCTCAGCCTGCGCCGCACCCACCCCGATCGTCGCACCCGCCGGGACGCCGCGCGTGCCCTGCTCACCGGCCGGGGGCTCGGGGATGTGGCGGAGCAGAGCATCTACGACCTCTCCGGCGGGGAGCGCCAGTTGGTGGCCCTCACTGCGGTGTTGGCGGTCGAGCCGACCGTGCTCGTGCTCGATGAGCCGACGACCCTGCTCGACCTGCGGCACCGCAAGGCCTTCCACCGCACCCTCGACTCGCTGCCGCAGCAGATCGTCGTCGCGACGCACGACCTGGCGTTGGCGGGGCGGGCCGACCGCGTCCTCATCGTCGACGGCGGCCGGGTGATCGCCGACGGGGCCCCCGCCGAGACGGTGTCCTTCTACGAGCGGAGCATGGCATGAACACCGCCCGCGCTCTCCTGGGGGTGTACACGCCGGGCGCGACGCTGTGGCACCGGGCCGGCTTGGCTGTGAAGTACCTGGTATTCCTGACGCTCACGGCGACGGCGCTGGTGCTGGGGACGCCGGTGACGGTCGGCGTCCTGCTCGTGCTCACCTTGGCGCTCGTGGCGTCCACCCGGGCGCCGCTGCGCTTGGCCTGGGCGCTTCCGTGGCCGCTGGCCGTCGCGCTGGGGGCGCTGGCAGCCTGGCACGTGGCAACCGGCGCGCCGGAAACGGCCGTGCGTGTGGTCGGCGTCCCGCTGATCGCGCTGTACGCCTGCCGCATCATCCTGCTGACCACGCCCATGCCGGCCCTCGTCGACGCCCTGGTCCGCTTCGTGCGGCCGCTACGCCGGCTGGGGCTGGATCCGGAGCGGTTCGGTCTGGCCGTGGCAATCTTCCTGCGCTCGGTGCCGCACGTGGCGGCGTCCTTCGGGGGTGTCCGCGACGCCGCCCGTGCCCGAGGCGTCGACCGCAACCCGTTCGCCCTGATCACGCCCGTGGTGATCCAGACCGTCGCCTACGCGCGGACGACTGGGGATGCCCTCACGGCGCGCGGGCTGGGCGACGACGATGCTGGCTGAGGCCGCCGTAGGATGGCGCGCATGACCGAGTCGCCCGAGCCGGACGCCGCCGAGGGCGTCGAGGCCCCGGTGCCGCCCGTGACCGGGCACAACGGGATCGACGCGGCGCTGGCGGCGCTGGAGCTCGGCCCCGACGTGCACACCCACCCCGAGCAGATCTCTGCTGCGATCGACGCGGTGGCCCGGGCGCTGCAGACCCCCGCTCCGGGGCTCACTGTCGGTGGGGTTGGTTAGGCTGGCGGGGTGACCCAGCGACACATCGCTCTCGTCGTCCATCCCGGGCGCCCCCCGGCCGTTGCGGCCGCCGTCGAGTTCGTCCGCGGCGTGGCCGGCCACGAGATCACGTGCTGGGTGCGGGGGGACGGGCACGACGCGGTCGCGGCCCAGCTCGGCTCCCAGGCCATCCTGCACTTCGAGGAGGCGCCGGACGAGCCGGTCGAGCTCGTGGTGGTCTTCGGCGGCGATGGCACCATCCTGCGCGCGGCGCAATGGTCCGTGCCCCTCGGCTATCCGCTGTTGGGCGTCAACCTGGGCCACGTCGGCTTCCTCGCGGAGCTCGAACCCAGCCAGATCGACGCCCTCTGCGCGCACGTCATCGCCCGGGACTACACGGTCGAGGAGCGGCTGTGCCTGGACGTGGAGCTGCGCGACCGGCCGGGCGGGGAGCTGTTGTGGTCGTCGTTCGCCGTCAACGAGGTGTCGCTGGAGAAGGCGGCCCGCGAGCGCATGATCGAGGTGGTCGTCGATATCGACGGTCACCCACTGTCGCGCTGGGGAACCGACGGCGTCCTCGTGGCCACGCCCACCGGGTCGACCGCATACGCGTTCTCGGCGCAGGGTCCGGTGCTGTGGCCCGATCTGGACGCCCTGCTCGTCGTGCCGCTGCTGGCCCACGCCCTGTTCGCCCGGCCGCTGGTGCTCAGCCCGCATTCGTGTGTGGTCATCAGCATGCTGGAGCATCCGCCCACCGGCGGCGTCCTGTGGTGCGACGGACGCCGCAGCACTCCGGTCCCGCCGCTCAGCGAGGTCACGGTGCGGCGCAGCGCACGCACGCTGCGCCTGGCCCGCACCACGCAGCACCCGTTCGTGCAGCGTCTCGTCGCGAAGTTCGACCTGCCGATCCACGGCTGGCGCGGTCAGGCCGAGCGCCGCGCCGTCGATCCGCCGCTGGAGTGAGGACTTCGTGCTGACCGAACTGCGCATCGCCGGCCTCGGGGTGATCGACGATGCCGTCGTCGAGTTCGGGCCCGGCTTCACCGTCGTCACCGGCGAGACGGGGGCCGGCAAGACGATGGTCGTCTCGGGGCTGGGGCTGCTCATCGGAGGACGCGCCGACACCGGCCTCGTCCGCGTCGGTGCCCCGCGCGCGCTGGTGGAGGGCCGGCTGACCATCGACGATGCGCTCGCGGCGGCCGTCACCGGGGCGGGCGGCGCCGTCGAGGGTGACGAGGTGCTGCTCGCGCGGACCGTGACCCCGTCGCGGTCGCGGGCCCGGATCGGCGGCGTCCAGGTGCCGCTGCCGCTCGTCAGCGAGGTCGTCGGCGAGCGGCTCACCGTCCACGGCCAGAGCGCGCAGTTGCGGCTCGGCTCGCCCGACCGGCAGCGCGACGTGCTGGACGCCTTCGCCGGCGCCGACCACCTGGCGACGCTGGCGTCCTACCGGGCCCGGTGGGCACAGCGGCGCGCCGCCGTCACCGAGCTGGCCGAGCTGTCCACCCAGGAGCAGGCGCGGGCGCGCGAGCAGGCGCTGCTGGAGTTCGGGCTGGGTGAGATCGAGAAGGCCGATCCGCAGCCGGGCGAGGACGAGGCGCTGCGCGCCGAGGAGCGCCGGCTCCAGGCCACCGATGACCTGCGGCTCGCCGCCCGGACGGCGCTCGTCGCGCTGGCCGGCGACGACGAGGCGGTCGAGGAGGTGCCGGGTGCCCTGAGCCTGATCGCGGCGGCCCGCCGAGCGCTCGCGGGAGCCGACGACGACGACGACCGGTTGGCCGAGTGGGGGCGCCGGATCGACGAGGCGTCCTACGCCCTGAGCGACGCGTCCGCCGAGCTGGCCTCCTACCTCGCCTCGCTGGACGCCGACCCGGCTCGCCTCGAGTGGATCGCCGGCCGGCTCGCCGAGCTCCAGGGGCTCGCGCGCCGGTACGGCCCCGGCGTCGACGACGTGCTCGCGTGGGCGCGGCGGGCAGCGGTGGATCTGACGCGGCTGACCGGCTCGGAGGACCGGATCGCCGAGCTGGAGGAGGCCGTCGCGGCGCTGGACGTCGATCTCGCCGCCCTGGCGACCACGCTGGGACGCCGGCGTCGATCCGCGGCGTCCGAGCTGGCGGGTCTCGTCGAGGCCGAGCTCGCCGCCCTGGCCATGCCGCGGGCCCGGCTGGTGTTCGAGATCAGCGAGCTGGACGCCCCCGGTCCCCATGGTGCCGACGCCGTCGCCATCGGTTTCTCCGCGAACCCCGGCAGCGCGCCGGCACCGCTCGCGCGCGCGGCGTCCGGCGGGGAACTGTCCCGCGTCCGGCTGGCGCTCGAAGTCGTCCTCGCCGCGGGCAGCGAGCGGCACACCTTCGTGTTCGACGAGGTGGACGCCGGCGCCGGTGGCGCGGTCGCCCTCGAGATCGGGCGCCGGCTCGCGCGGCTGGCGCGCCACGCCCAGGTCGTCGTCGTGACACACCTGGCCCAGGTCGCGGCGTTCGGTGATCGCCACTATGTCGTGCTGAAGTCCGACGACGGGCAGGTCACCACCTCGGGCATCCGCGAGGTCACCGGGGACGACCGGATCGCCGAGCTCGCGCGCATGATGGCCGGGCTGGAGGGGACAGACGCTGCCCACGCCCATGCCGGCGAGCTCCTGGCCGAGGCGTCCCGCGGCTGAGTCACCCCAGACGACCCGGACCGAGGTCCACCGGGACCGCGGCCGATCGCGCCGCTTGACACGGCAGGGCACAATGAATCCCAACGGCGTGATTTCGCGTTTCCGGTGGAGCAGGGGAAGGCATCACCGAACGGGAGGGATCGCCATGACAACGACTCGCGGAGTCCTGCACATCCATTCCGCACCGTCGGCGCTGTGCCCGCACATCGAGTGGGCCGTCGCCGGCGCCCTTGGCGTGTCGATTACCTGGTCGTGGCTGCCGCAGCCGGCCGAGCGGGCGGCGTACCGCGCCGAGTACGCGTGGCGCGGCCCGGTGGGGACGGCCACCCGGCTGGCCAGCACGCTCAAGCGCTGGGGACGCCTGCGCTTCGAGATCACCGAGGAGGCCACGGCCGAGTCCGAGGGCGAGCGCTACAGCCACACCCCGGCTCTTGGCATCTTCCACGCCGTCGTCGGCCTGCACGGCGACATCCTGCTGCCGGAGGACCGCGTCCGGCACGCGATGGCGTCCAGTCCGGACGACCGTGCACTGCGCTCCGCGCTGGACGCCCTGCTGGGCGCCGCCTGGGACGCCGAATTGGACGTCTTCCGCCACGCCGCTGACGGCGTCCCGCTGCGCTGGCTCCACGAGGTGGGCTGAGGGCCCACAACGACACGCTGTAGGAGAACTCGACGGGACTCCACCCATGCCGACCCGAACAGTGGTGGAATGGCAGGTGCAACGACGCACACGCGAGAGGAACGTCATGGGCCGAGTCATCGTCCTGGGATCCATCAACGTCGATCTGGAAACCACGATCGACGCCTATCCGCAACCCGGTGAGAAGGTGATGGGCCATTCGCTCAACCGGTACGCCGGCGGGAAGGGGGCCAATCAGGCGGTTGCGGCGCGCTCCCAAGGGGTCGAGGTGCTCATGGTGGGAGCCGTGGGTGACGACGACGCCGGACGCGCCAGCCTGAACCGGCTGCACCCGATGGGCATCAAGTTGTACGTGGAGCGCATCCCGCAGGTGCCGACCGGCCACGCGATCATCTTCTCCGACGGCCGCACCAACGCCATCGCGGTGCTGCCGGGCGCCAACGCCAAACTGGGGCCGCGTCCCCTCGACCCGATCCGGGGGCTCGGGGCGGGCGACATCCTGCTCGCCCAGCTGGAAACGCCCGTGGAGCGCGTCGCCCAGGCCGCTCGGCACGCGCACGAACGCGGTGCCCGCGTCGTCATCAACGCCGCGCCGTATGCCGAATTGCCCGACGACGTCATCGCCATGGCCGACCCGCTGATCATCCGGCACGACGACGAGGCGGCCTTCGCCGCGCGCGGCGTCGAGCCGGTCGCACTGGTCGTCCTGCGCGGCAAGGACGGCCTCGACTGGGACGGCCGGCGGTTCAGCGGCGAGGTCGTGGCCGACGACGAGGTCGTCGACACCGTCGGTGCCTCGGACGCCCTCATCGGCACGCTGGCCGCGTGCCTCGCCAAGGGCGCCGATCGGCCGACCGCAGCCCGCCGCGCTCTGCAGGTGGCCGCCGACAACGTGCGCCACGCGGGAGCGCAGCGTTCCTCGCGCCTCTGAGCCCCACCAGCATGACGCGACGCAGCATGACGCGGCCCGACCCCCCCCGGGGGGGCCCGCGGGCGCGGCGCGCGCCCGCGGGGGCGACC
>JAKDIK010000097.1 GCA_030450535.1 Propionibacteriaceae bacterium | reverse complement strand
AACTAACGGCGTAGGCTCCTGCCTCGTGACGAGGACCCCCGAGGTGGACGCCCTGCGCATAGCCGTGTCGCGGCTCGCCCGACGGCTGCGCAACGAGGGCTCTGGCAGCGAGTCGCTGTCGGCCACCGGGATCGCCGTCCTCGCCCGCCTGCGGCGCGAGGGCCCGCAGACCCTGCAGGGCCTGGCGAGCGCCGAGCGCATCCGCCCGCCATCGATGACCCGCATCGTCGACCGGCTCGTCGAGCTCGGTCACGTCACCCGCGAGCCGCACCCGGACGACCGCCGCGCCGTCCTCGTGGCGCTGGCATCGCCCGGCGAGGAGTTCTTGGCCGACACCGTCCGGCAGCGCTCCTCCTGGCTCGCCGAGCGCTTGGGACGCCTCGACGCCCCCGACCGTGACGCCATCGCGGCCGCCCTGCCCGCCCTGCAGCGCCTGGCGGACGCCGAATGAGACTCCCCCGGCGCCCCTTTTTCAACCGATCCGCGCACCCCCGGGAGCGTCGCGAGCACACGCCGACGTTCGCGTCGCTGAAGGTGCGCAACTACCGGCTCTACTTCATCGGCGCCGCGATCAGCAACAACGGCACCTGGATGCAGCGCATCGCCCAGGACTGGCTCGTCTTCGAACTCACCGGCTCGGGGCTCGCTGTGGGCATCACCATGGCGCTGCAGTTCGGGCCCATGCTGCTGCTCGGGCTGTACGGCGGCGTCCTCGCCGACCGGTACGCCCAGCGCCGCATCCTGCTCGCCACCCAGATCGGGCAGATGCTCTGCGCCGTGGCGCTGTCCGTCCTCGCGTTCAGCGGCACCGTCACGGCCATGGCGATCTATGCGGTCGCGTTGCTGCTCGGCATCATCACCACCCTCGACAACCCGGCGCGGCAGAGCTTCGTCGGCGTCATGGTGCCACCGAGCCTGCTGCCCAACGCCGTTGCGCTGAACTCGGGCAACTTCAACCTCGCCCGCCTCACGGGGCCGGCGATCGCCGGCGTCCTCGTTGCCGCCGTCGGAGCCGGCTGGGCGTTCGCGTTCAACGCGCTCAGCTTCGTGGCCATGCTCGGTGCGCTCGCGCTGATGAATCCCGCGCAGTTCGAGAGGGCCCCGCGCGGACGCCGCGGCCCCGGCGCCCTGCGCGAGGGCCTGGCCTACGTCGCCCAGCACCCGCGCATCGTGGTGACGCTCGTGCTGGTGCTGTTCATCGGCACGTTCGGCTACAACTTCCCGATCATCCTGACCGCGTACACCGGCCACATCTTCACCGGCGACTCCGCGCTCTACGGCCTGCTCAACTCGATGATGGCCGCCGGATCGGTGTTCGGCGCACTGCTCGCAGCCCGCCGCGAAACCGTCACACCGGTATTGCTGCAGGGCACGGCGGCGGCGTTCGGAGCGGTCATGATCCTGCTCAGCCTCATGGGCTGGCTGCCCGCGTTCATGGCGGTGCTGATGGTGACGGGGCTGTTCGCGGTCTCGTTCAACGCGATGGCGAACGCCTCGGTGCAGTTGGAGGCCGACCCGGCCGTCCGCGGACGCGTCATGAGCCTCTACTTCGTGCTCATGATGGGGACGACACCGCTCGGCTCGCTCCTCACCGGCTGGATCACCGACACCTGGGGTGCCCCGGCCGCGCTGCAGGTATCCGGGCTGATCTGCGTGCTCGCCACGGCGGGGTGCGCGCTGGCGTCCGGACGCCTCGAGCGGGCGACCCGATCACTGAACTGATCTGCGCCGGTTCCCCCGCGGCCCCCGCGGAGGCGCTAGCCTGCCGGACACGCCCACTCTGCGGCGCACCCCTCAGTGGAGAGGAACGACATGCCCACACCCGCCAGCGCCCAGGAGCGCTTCCACGTCGGACGCGTCGTCCAGCTCGCCGCCGTGGCGGCACTGGGCGGCTTCCTGTTCGGCTTCGACACCGCGGTCATCAACGGCGCCGTGACGCCCATGCGGGAGGCATTCGGGATGGGGGCGGGCCTCACGGGCTTCGTGGTGTCCTCGGCTCTGCTGGCGTGCATGGTCGGCGCCTATCTGGCCGGCGCGCTCGCCGACCGGATCGGCCGCATCCGGGTCATGGTGGCGGCGGCGGTGCTGTTCACGATCAGCGCGGTGGGCTCCGGCCTCGCGGTCGGGCCCTGGGACATGATCGCGTGGCGCGCCGTGGGTGGCATCGGCGTCGGCGCGGCGTCGGTCATCGCGCCCGCCTACATTGCGGAAATCAGCCCGGCGTCGGTCCGCGGACGCCTGGGGTCGCTGCAGCAGCTCGCGATCGTCGTCGGTATCTTCGTGGCGCTGCTGTCGGACTTCGCGATCGCGGCGGCGGCCGGCGGCGCGGCGAACGAGTCCTGGCTGGGCCTGGCCGCCTGGCGCTGGATGTTCATCGCCGAGCTCATTCCGGCGCTGGCGTACGGCGTCCTGGCCCTGACGATTCCCGAGTCACCGCGCTACCTGGTGGCCCAGGGCGAGCCCGAGAAGGCGCAGCACGTGCTGTCGCGCATCCTGTTCGACGGCGTCGAAGAGCGGATCGCCGAAATCGCGCGCACGGTGCGCCGCGAGACCAAGGCGTCCGTGGCCGACCTGCGCGGACCCGCCGGCAAGGTGCTGCCCATCGTCTGGATCGGTATCGCACTGTCGGTGTTCCAGCAGTTCGTGGGCATCAACGTGATCTTCTACTACTCCGCCACACTGTGGCAGTCGGTGGGTTTCACCGAATCCGACGCCCTGATCCAGACCGTCATCACCAGTGTCACCAACATCGTCGTCACGCTGGTCGCGATCGCGCTGATCGACAGGATCGGACGCCGCCGGCTCCTACTGATCGGGTCCGCGGGCATGTTCGTGACGCTGGGGACCATGGCCTGGATCTTCTCCCAGGCCCCCATCGTCGACGGCGCCCCCGTGCTGGAGGGCAACGCGGGCATCATCGCGCTGTTGGCCGCCAACGGGTTCGTCGTGTTCTTCGGCATGTCGTGGGGGCCGGGCGTGTGGGTGCTGCTCGGGGAGATGTTCAACAACCGCATCCGCTCCACTGCTCTCGGTATCGCGGCGGCGGCGCAGTGGCTGGCGAACTTCGCCATTTCGACGTCGTTCCCGGCGATGGCGGAGCTGGGGTTGTGGTTCGCGTACGGCTTCTACACGCTCGCGGCGCTGGCGTCCTTCTTCTTCGTGCTCCGGCTGGTGCCGGAGACCTCCGGCAAGCAGTTGGAGGACATGGAGTAGCTGCTGGCAGTGTCCGTGCGGGCGCCGGCTCAGGAGGGTTCGGGTTCGTCGTCGGCGACCCACTCGAGCAGGTCGCCGGGTTGGCAGTCCAGCACGCGGCACATCGCCTCGAGGGTGGTGAACCGGATCGCCTTGGCCCGCCCGTTCTTGAGGACGGCGACGTTGGCCGGGGTCAGGCCAACGCGGTCGGCGAACTCCCCCACCGACAGCTTCCGGCGCGCCAACTCGACGTCGATCCTGACGACGATCGGCATCAGATCACCACATCGAGTTCGCTGCGCAGACCGGCGGCCTGGAGCAGGAGGGAACGCATGACAACCATGAGGAGGGCCAGGCCCACCCCGCCGACCGTGGCGGCCAACAGCGCGATGCTGAACAGCGGCGGGCCGGACACGGTGGCGCCGACGTAGAGGAGCGTCCCGAGACAGAGGGCGCTTCCCGCCAAGAAGGCGCCGATGATGCCGTCCACCCACCCGACGGCGGAGCGCTGGAATACCGCGCCGCGGCGCGTGATCCCGAGGAGCCTCACGGTGCACGCGATCCCCACCTGGACGCACGTCAGCCCGAGGATCGACAAGACGAGCATGGGCCAGCGCATGTACGCCTCGGCGGGCAAGTCGGCGGCCATCACCCCCGACAGCCACGGCAGGGCCACCACCTGGAGGAGGCCGATCAGGAGCATCGCTGCGATCAGGAGCACCCGCAGCACATCGACGAGTCCGCGCATCATGAATCGATGATCGTTTTTTTTCTATCGTTTGTCAATAGGTCTGGGGATGTGGACGTGGCTTGTCCGCACGAGCGTCCTCACCACGGACGCGAACTAGGACGAAATGCTAGAATCCAGGCCATGACGTCGATCACCCTCACCGAGCTGAACCAGAACCCCTCCCGGGCGACCCGGCTTGCCGATCACGGCGAGGTGATCGTGATGCGTCGGGGACGGGCCGCCTACCGCATCACCCGAATCGAACCGACTGGCGACCCGCTCGACGAACTCATCGCCGCAGGTCTCGCCCATCCCGCCCGCAGTACCGCTCCGAGGGCGGCGCGGCGATTCCGCACGCTGACCACAACTGTCGACCTGGGCGCAGCGCTGGACGCCGAACGAAGCCGTTTCGATGGCCTCGTCTGAGCGCACGTGGTTCGTCGACTCGTCGGTGCTGTTGCGAGCGATCGCAGACCGGTCGACCGCCGCACGCACTTGGTTCGAATCCGCTTACAACGCCGGCGACCGGTTCGTCGGCTCGCGCATCCTGGAGCTGGAGGTGCTCCGCGTCGTCACGAACGCGGGGCTGGCGCTCGACGTCGCCCACGAGTACCTCGACGAGTTCGCGCTGGTGGCCGTCGGGGACGATCTGGTCGACGAGGCGATCGCTCTCGAACCCGGGCTCGGTGGGGCCGACTCCTTGCACATCGCGGCAGCTCTTCGCCTCGGGATCGGCAGCGTCACGCTCGTCACGCACGACGCCCAGATGGCCAGGGCAGCATTGGCTCTCGGCTTCACCGTGCTGGACCCTGTCACCGACGACCCCAACCGAGGTCCGGTGGCGTAGGAGAGGCCGACGGGTGGGGGGACGAGTCGGCCTGTAAGCCGGATTCTGTCGACGGTGATCATCCATCTGTGACCGCCGTCGCCGGCGGCCTCCGATCCACCGGCGCGTGCGCCGGCGATGTCGTGCGGCCTACCCGGACGCCTCGCGCGGGCAGCGCTCGGGCGGCGTCCGCGGGCCGAAGCCCTTCTTGGCCTTGCTCCGGGTGGGGTTTGCCGTGCCGTCGCTGTCACCAGCGACGCGGTGGTCTCTTACACCGCCGTTTCACCCTTACCCCTCCTCGCGAAGGGGCGGTCTGTTCTCTGTGGCACTGTCCCGCGGGTCACCCCGGGTGGGCGTTACCCACCACCCTGCCGTGTGGAGTCCGGACTTTCCTCAGCCCCGAAGGGCCGCGATCACCCGGCCGACTCGTCCAGCGGCACAGTCTACTGTCCAGCGCACCACTGTCCAGCGCGCTTCTGTCCAGCGCACCACTGCCCAGCGCACCACTGCCCAGCGCACCACTGCCCAGCGCACCACTGTCCAGCGCGCCCCCGCCGCGAACCACCGTCCGTCAGCGCGGAGCCCTGCCGCGGATCAGGTACTGCAGCGTCGGCTCATGACCGGCCGGGACGCCGTGGGCGCGGTCCCGCGCGTACACCTCGGTCAGGGCTTCGACCTGCACGTCGACGAAGCCCGCGCCCGTCACCACCGCGACCAGGTCGGCCACCTCCACGCCGGACGCGAGCGGCAGCGCCCCCGCGCCGACAGCCTCGGCGTAAACCCGCGCGAACTGCTCCGCCGGCGTCCACGACACCGCCGCCTCCGGGATCTCCCGCGTCCCCGGCCCGACCGCACGCACCCCCGGCGCGCTCGGCAGATGGTCGGGGAACCACAACCCGTCCACCACCGCCAGGATTCCGCCGGGTCGCAGCAGCTCCCGCCACCGACTCAGGGCCGACGCCGGGTCGCGCAGCGTCCACAGCACGTGGCGGGCGGTCACGGCGTCCAGACTCCGGGCAGCCAGCGGCGGCTGCTGCGCGTCCCCGACCACGAAGCGGGGGCTGCGGACGTCGTCCCGGTGCGCCTGCGCGACCTCGATCATGCCGGCCGCGGCGTCCACACCCGTCACCTCGTGGCCGAGATCGTGCAGCAGCCAGGCGACGTAACCGCTGCCGGTGCCGAGATCGGCCACGCGCGCCGGGGCCGGGCCCACGGCGTCCGACCAGATGCCCGACCACAGTGCCCGGTCGCCGTCGATGCGGTCGGGACGCTGTTGGTCGGCGTGGTACGCGGTCGCGCGCCGGCTCCAGTAGTCGTTGAGGCCGGCCTGGATGTCGGGGGCGAGGAGGGTCATCGGTGCTCCGTTCGGGGCGAGAAGGACAGGTGGATGTCGCCGTCGAGGTCGAAACGGCGCACGGTGACGCCGTAGACGCGCGCCACGTGCTCGGGCTGCAGGACGGCGTCCACCGGCCCGGCCACCGCCACCGTGCCACTGTCGAGCAGGATCAGGTCGTCGCAGTAGCGCGCGGCGAGGTTCAGGTCGTGCAGGACGACCACCGCCGAGGTGGACGCGGTGAGCGTCAGCCGCCGCACGAGGTCGAGGATTTCGTGGGCATAGCGGATGTCGAGGTGGTTGGTCGGCTCGTCGAGCAGCAGGTGGGTCGCCTGCTGGGTCAGCGCTCGGGCGATGAGGACGCGCTGCTTCTCACCGCCGGAAAGTGCGGCGAACTCCCGATCGGCGAGGTGTACGGCGCCCACCTGGGTCAGCGCGGCCGCCGCGATCGCGTCGTCGTCCCCCGTGGTGCGGCTGAACGTCGCCCGGTGGGGCAGCCGGCCGAGCAGCACCATGTCGCTGACCCGCAGCGGCAGGTCGCCGGCGTGCTCCTGCACGACGACGGCGACCCGCCGGGCGACCTCGCGCGCCCCCAGCTCACCCACCGGATCGCCGTCCAGCTCGATGCGGCCGCGCGCGTCGAGGGCGGCGTACAGCGCCCCCAGCAGGGTCGTCTTGCCGCTGCCGTTGGGCCCGATGAGCCCCACCACCCGGCCCGCAGGCGCCGACAGCGAAACGCCCGCCAGAACCGGGTTGGCCCCGTAGGCGAAGCGGACGTCCTCGGCGAGGATCACGGCCGCTCTCCCACCTGGTCGACGATCCGCTCCAAGCCCGTGACGGCCAGCGGCGTCGGGGGTTCGCTGAAGTTGAGCGGCTGGGTGACGATCGCGTCGTCGCGGACGGCCGCGATGGCGTCCGCCCCCCGCATCGAGGTGACCGCCTGCTTCACGGCGTCGGCGTCGCCCGAGCTGTACAACAGCACGAGCACGTCCGGGTCGCGGCCGATGAGATCCTCACGGGTCACCTCGAAGACGCGATCGGCCACGTCGGCGTACACGTTGGTGAACCCGGCGGCCTCGAGCTGCGGGTGAGCCATGGAGCCGCGGCCATAGGCGTAGGTCACGCCCCCGCCGATCGTCGGGTAGAGGACGGCGGCCGTGCGGGATTCTCCCGCAGCGACCCGCTCGCGGGCTGCGGAGACGCGTTCGTCGAGCCGCGCGTTGGCCGCGGCGGCGGCGTCCGCGCGGTCGAAGACCTGACCGTACAAGGTCATCTGGGCGTCGATGTCGTCGAAGGTGGGCTCGTGGGCGTCCACCCCGCACAGGGCCGGCTCCTCGAGGAGGGGCACGTTGGACGCCGCCAGCGTCGCACGGCTGATGTTGTCGACCTCGCCGAGCACGAGGTCAGGGCGTTGCGCCAGCACCTCCTCGCGGGAGATCTGCAGGTGACCCGAGGTGTCGATCTGGTCGGTGAGGACCGGGATGGCTTCGAGCGCGGCCCAGGTGGCGTCGTCGTAGTACTCGCGCGGGTAAACCCCGGCGCGCGCGACGACGTGGTCGAGGACGCCCAGTTCTGCCAGGAACGGCACCGACGCGCTCTTGAGCAACACCACCCGCTCGGGCACCGCGGCGAAGCTCACCTCGGCGCCACAGTTGGTGACGGTGACCGTCGCGGCCGGGTCCGCGGCGTCGGTGGCGGCGCAACCCACAAGGGCGCTGGCGGCGAACAGGACGCCGGCCGCGGCGGCACCCCACCGGCGATCAGGAGACGGTTGCATGGAACCTCCGCACGAGAACGAGCAGGAACGGCGCCCCCACCAGGGCCGTGATGATCCCGATCGGGATCTCCTGGGGGGCGAGCAGGGTGCGGGCCACGAGGTCGGCCCAGACGAGGAGGATGGCGCCCATGAGGGCGGACGCCGGGATGACGATGGAGTGCCGGGCACCCAGGATCCTCCGGGCCAGGTGCGGCACCACCAGCCCCACGAAACCGATGCTGCCGGACGCCGCCACGACGACCCCGACGCAGAGCGACACCCCGATCAGCAGGCCGGTGCGCAGCCGGTCCGGGTTGACGCCGAGCGCCTGGGCGGTCTCGTCGCCGATGGCGAGCCCGTCCAGCCTGGGTCCCAGCAGGGTGAGCAACGCGACCGTGGCGGCCACGACGATCATCACGACGGCGAGCGGGCCGTTCCATTCCGCCAGCCCGAGGGAGCCGAGCAGCCAGAACATGACCGACCGGGCGCCCTCGGCCGAGCCGGAGGCGAAGATGAGGAAGCTCGTCGCCGCGTACAGGGCATAGCCCACGGCCACCCCGGCGAGCAGGAGGCGCACGGACGTCACGCGTCCGGCGGTGCGGGCCACGAGGAAAACCACCAGCGACGCTCCCAGCGCGCCCACGAACGCGCTGCCCTGCAGGGCGTACTCGCCGAAGCCGGCGCCCAGACCGAACAGGATCGCCGCGGCGGCGCCGAGGGCCACGACCTGGTCCGGGTGTCCGCGGCCGAGCCTCGCGGCACCACGGTCGGGCACGTGCCCCACGGTCCGGGCTGGGAGGCGGGCGTCGCGTCATACCTGCGCCGGACGCACGCCACGGTCCTCGACCCGCAGTACGCCGGTGTGCCCTATCGCGGGCCCGGCTCCGTCGACCGGACCTTCGTCG